>NZ_JBQSXT010000014.1:0-98606 GCF_052378605.1 Halomonas sp. AOP27-A1-41 | reverse complement strand
GATGAGTTTCCTAATGTGACTTCCTATTTAACGCGCTGTCACGACCGGCCAGCGTGGCATAAATGCCTTGATGCCTACAATCGGCGCTTGGCAGCGTGAGTGATCAGCATCCCGTACGCTAGCACTTCGGCGAAGTTTATCAGTGTTGGGGCGGATCGACGGAACACACCGGAGAGAAAAACCATGACTACAACTAAACAACCATTGCCGAGTGTCGTATCTTTAGAAGAGTGGAAATTAGCGCTGGATCAGTTTCTCGTAAAAGAGAAAGCGCTAACCCGCGCGCGTGACGCACTGAGTGCTGAGCGTAGGAAATTACCTGTAGTGAAGGTGGCTAAGCATTATACGTTTCAGGGCGAAAACGGCCCGGTGTCTCTGCTCGATCTGTTTGAAGGGCGCCGCCAACTCATTGTGTATCATTTTATGTACGCACCTGACTGGAAAGCGGGCTGTGAAGGGTGCTCGTGGGTCGCTGATGCCATGACTCACCCGGCTCATCTGCATGCTCGCGATACCTCGCTAGTGATGGTGTCACGCGCCCCCTTGGAAAAACTTAATCAGTATAGGTCCCGTATGGGATGGGCTTATCCTATTCCATGGTACTCGTCTTATGAGAGCGACTTTAACCATGATATTGGCGTAACGACTGCGGAAGGTGAGAGACACGGCGTCAGTGTATTTATTCGTGATGGCAACGCCATATATCGCAGCTATTTTACAGGGGCGCGAGGCGTCGAATATCTTGGCAGTCTCTGGACCTATTTAGACTTGACCCCGTTTGGCCGTCAGGAAACCTGGGAAGATTCTCCAGAAGGCTGGCCACAAACTGAGCCGTATGGCTGGAATCGTCGCCACGACGAGTATGACGTATAAGACTCGTCTGAACTGGGGGTGAAAAAAAGGCATACACTCAGGGAGGTCATAGACGTTATTCTTGAAAACTTTCCTGACGTGGGTTGAGTGATGACGCATTTGACGTATCGGCGCTAAAAAGCCACCTCACGGCAATCCTTTGCCACTCCTGCTTCCTTGCCTGTTTGCATTGCCACTATTCAGCGATTAATTACTACGTTACACCAGTCCCCGCTTATCACGCCGCGCCGCAAGAATGTCTTTTAGTGTGGCCAGGCCGATGACGCCCAGTACGGAGAGTGAGATTAGCGGCCAGATCAATACATATAACGCCAATATAAAAGTTTGCATGTGCTTTCCTAATGTTTGGCTGGTGCGCTATGGCGCACCAGCGGATGAAGTGATTTCAACGTCTTACACAGGGCTTATTGCCCAGCCCTTATCAGCCAGCCCTTATCACAGAGCGCTTAGGCCCGAGTAGCAGGCTTAGCCGGGTCATAGTTGATGACGTCCTGATTAATCTGCGCGAAGTCGAACTTGCTGGTGCTCATCAGGCTGACACTGATGCACACAATCGTGCTGACGCCGTAGGCCATTAATGAGGCCATTAGCACCGTGTAGTCCCGCAGGAAGCCAACACAGAAGTAGGCCAAAACAAGAGTGCTGAGTGCGCCGACAATCAAACCGGCACGGCGACCGCAGAATCCAAAGGCCATCAGGCCAAGCACTACACCTCCGCCTACGGAGGCCAGCAACTCAAATAGCCCTGCGGTTAGGCCGACCATAGGCAGCAGTTCAAATCGTGCGATGCAGAACATCACCAGGCCTGCGATTACCGCCGAGGTAAACGCCGTGTTGGTGACCCGGCTCCAGAAACAGCTGGCGATCACCGGGAAGACAATTGCGCCCCAGAGTGCGCCAACGAAAATCAGCATGATAAGAATGTCCATGGAGAAGCTGGCGAGAATCACCCCAATCAGCGTCGCCACAATCATGGTCAACCTGCCAATAAACAGCATCCTGGTCGGGTCGGGCTTGTTTTTCGCAATGTTCTTGCCATAGATATCGGCCATGACAATCGCCGACATGGCAGAAAGGTCTGAGTCAGCGGTTGAGGAGAGCGAGCCGATCACCAGAATAAAGAACAGTCCAATAAATACCGGCGAGAGGTACATCGAGACCATCTGCGGGATCAGGTTGTTCATGTCGCCATTCATGGGCTCCATGCCGGTCATCAGCGCCATCAAGCCAATCATGCCCAAGCCGATAACAATCGCACCGTAGCCAATGGTCGCGGTGATAAAGGTCGGTTTGATATGGTCTTCACGTACGGCGAACAGGCGTTGGGAGATAGTCTGGTTACCAATCGCGTAGGCCAGCACCGCTACAAAGAAAGGGGCGCCCTGATTGAGGATGGCATCCACCGAGAACAGACTTGCCTGTTCTGGTGTGAGCAGACTCATGCCGTTCGATAGCGTTTCCGGCCCGCCGATTGCGAACATCACTGCGGGGATGATTAGAATGGCGATGGCCATCATCGCCATCAGTTGGGCAAAGTCAGTAAGGACCGAAGCGCGGAACCCCGACCATAGCGTGTAAGACAGCACCCCAACGCCTGCGATCACCACCCCGGCTTGAAAGGAGAGGGGTGAGAGCACTGAGACCAGTGCGCCGGACGCCGTAAAGTTGACCATCAGGCTGATGATACTGCCGAGTATGTTGGAAGAGGCAAGAATCAACTGGCTGGAGGCGCCATGCCGGGCGTGGATCAGCTCACCCAGAGTGTGCGCATTGGGCGCCAGCTTGCGAAAGCGACGGCCAAAGGGGTAGATGAACAGGATCATCAACGCGCCCCACAACCCGTAATGCAGGGGGCCTGAGATGCCATAGGTATAACCCGAGGTTGCAGCGGCGTAAAAGGAGGCAGCCCAGATCCAAGTGGCGGTCATGCTGGCGGCGCCGAGGCCAAAGCCGATCTGATGGTTAGACACCATGAAGGCGTCGGTATTTTCCTTTTTCTCCTTGATCAGTAGGGTCAGCAGATAAGTGCCGCCGTAAAAGAACACCAGTAAAGCGAGGACCGTCAGGGTCGAGAATTGATAGAAATTTTCGTTGTACATGGAATACCCATAGGTTTTGCAGCCCAGCATCCTAAATAGCAACCAGCGTTCCGTTGTCGGAAAGGTCGCCACAGGACGTGAGCAAAAAAACAGAACATCTTTCCAGGTATGTCTGTAGCGAGATAAGACTGCGATTGGCAGTCTGGCCGTGCAAGCGTCAGGTGCTGAAAACACCTTAAGCCCTAAATAGGGGGGCCAGGTCAACGCTTGCCATGATGCGTAATAGCGAACGCAATAAAGCGGTGGCAAGGTCGAACCGAAGAGGTACCTTACGCCTTTACGCTCGAACAGTACAGGTTGACGCCCGCGCCGCCATGTGCTAGATGAAGTGAGGCGCGAACATATCCGCCCCAGGTTGGCTCACTAAAAACAGAAGGCTTGGGACGGGCCGCTAATTAACGCGAGGTGTCGAGAAAACACCGGAGGAAGATGCTAAATCCCGTTATTCAGGAAGAACCGACCGGCTGCGGGATTGCTTCTGTAGCGACTATTCTGGGTAAAACCTACCCAGAGATGAAGGCCATTGCGAATGCGGTGGGCATTGCCGCAGATGATGAATCGCTGTGGTCTGATACCCAGTATGTGCGCCAGATGCTGGCCCAAGCGGGTGTGGCTACCTCGCCGGATGAAACGCCGTTTACCACATGGCAGGCGCTACCGGCGCTGGCGCTGCTGGCGATTACACCCCATCAAAAAGAGGGCAAACACTTTTGGCACTGGGTGGTATTTCAGCGCATCAATGGTCAGCCTGTGGTGCTGGATTCCGCCAGCTATCTGCCCACTAATATCCGCACAGATTTTGATGCTATGCATCCTGCCTGGTGGATTGAGGTCCTTAACCCATGACTCAAGTGACGATAAATAACGCCACTCGCGCTGACTATTCTGCGCTTCTAGAGGTTTGGGAGGCTTTGGTTCGTGCCACCCACCCTTTTCTGGAAGAGAGCGATTTGCTATTACTAGCTTGTGAGCGCATATAAAAAACGGCCCGTGGGCCGTTTTTTATGCCGTGGCTAGCTGCTTGGCTAACCCTTATGCGCTATAGCTTATCCTGGGTTTTATGCTCAAAGTCGCTGGCATCGTGGCGTTCATGCAGCTGTTCGCTGGGCTCGCCAAATGTGCGGTTAACCATACGGCCACGCTGTACGGCGGGGCGTGCATCAAGTTCTTCTGCCCAGCGGAGCACATGTGTATACGTGTGCGCTTCCAAAAACTCAGCCGCTTCGTAAACGCGGTTTTTCACCAGGGCGCCATACCAGGGGTAAATCGCCATATCCGCAATAGTGTACTCATCACCGGCCATGTAGCGGTTATTGGCCAAATGGCGGTCAAGTACATCGAGCTGGCGCTTTATTTCCATCGTGTAACGGTCGATAGGGTACTGGTACTTTTCAGGCGCGTAAGCGTAGAAGTGACCAAAGCCACCGCCGAGTATCGGGCCGCTGCCCATCTGCCAGAATAACCAGGAAAGGCACTCGGTACGCTTGGCTGGGTCGGTTGGTAGGAAGGCGGAGAATTTTTCAGCCAAGTAGAGAAGAATAGCGCCTGACTCAAAAACGCGCTGAGGCGGGTTAGTGCTGTGGTCCATCAACGCCGGGATTTTGGAGTTGGGATTAACGTCTACAAATCCGCTGCCGAACTGGTCGCCTTCACCGATTTGGATCAAGTAAGCGTCATACTCAGCGGCTTCGATGCCTTTTGCTAATAGCTCCTCAAGCATGATGGTCACTTTAACGCCATTGGGGGTGGCCAATGAGTAGAGCTGAAGCGGGTGTTTACCAACGGGCAGCGCTTTATCGTGAGTAGGCCCCGCGATAGGGCGGTTAATGTTGGCGAATTTACCGCCATTGCCCGGTTCCCATTTCCAAACGCGCGGTGGGGTGTAAGACGTATCGCTCATCATGGCCTCGCTGTGTCGTGTCGCGGGCAGCGCCCGGTGGTAAAAATAATCAATTCAAACGCAATAGGTACTCTATGAGGGTAGTAAAACGCAGGTACAAGGGGCGAGAATAATTAGCCGTATAATAAAATGACGGATAAGTCACCAGGGAGGCAATCATGCAAACCATTGGGGTGTTGGGCGGAATGAGCTGGGAGTCCACGCAAAGCTATTATCGCGCCTTGAACGAGGGCGTAAAGCGCGCGCTGGGCGGTCTCCACTCGGCCAAAATTGCCATGGTGAGTGTCGATTTTGCTGAGATAGAGGCGCTGCAAAAACAGGGCGATTGGGAAACCGCTGGAAAAATCCTTGCTGAGGCGGCGCACAATATTGAGCGGGCCGGCGCTGACTTTTTACTGCTGGCCACCAATACCATGCATAAAGTGGCACCCGCGATTGAGCACGCTATCAGCATCCCGCTGTTACACATCGCTGATGCGACCGCTGAGCAGCTGCGAAAGGACGGTATAACGCGTGTTGGCTTGTTGGGTACGCGCTTTACGATGGAACAGGATTTCTACAAGGCGCGTTTGCGGGACGCATTTGGCATTGAGGTCGTGGTGCCAGAGGAGGAGCAACGCGAGACGGTTCATCGCATTATTTTCGATGAGCTATGCCAAGGGAAGATCAACGATGACTCCCGTGAGCACTATCTGAAGGTGATCGCCAGCCTGCATCAACAGGGCGCTCAGGCGGTCATTCTAGGCTGTACAGAAATTGCCTTACTGGTAGAGCAAGCACATACCGCTGTGCCGCTTTACGATACCACTGCCCTGCATGCAAGCGGAGCAGTGGAGCGTGCGCTTAATAACTAACGGGTGATTAACGCTAAAACGTTAAGCAAGCGTTAGGGTAACGTCGATATTGCCACGGGTAGCGTTGGAGTAAGGGCATACGATATGGGCCTTGTCGACCAGATCCTGAGCGATGCTCTTGTCAATGCCGGGAAGGCTGATTGTTAGCTCGACTTCGATACCAAAACCGGTAGGAATGGCACCAATCCCTACACTGCCTTCAATGGCGGTATCCTGGGGAAGCGTTACTTTTTCCTGGCTGGCAACATGTTTTAGAGCGCCTAAAAAGCAAGCAGAGTAACCCGCCGCAAACAGCTGTTCCGGGTTGGTACCCTCACCGCCTGCTCCGCCCAGCTCCTTGGGGGTGCTGAGTTTGACGTCCAGCGCGCCGTCAGACGACTTGGCGCTGCCTTCACGACCACCGGTCGCGTGGGCATGGGCGCGGTAAGCAATTTTTTCGATAGACATAGCAGTTTCCTTTTTGGGACGAGTAATAGGGACGTCTTTTAATGATGATCAAGTTCCAGCTCACTGCACGGCTCTAGCCTACAAGGTTCTAACGCGGGCATGTCGGCTCCCTACTTGATGCAATGGGTTAATGTAGCGTGCCATACGTTCGCTTGCTAGCGCTAGACGTTGGTTGTAGAAGGGCGGTTTTGCTTTGACACGTCTGTGTTGGGTCTTTTAATCTTCAAGCGATTGTTACCGGTAACAGCTGGTATTCAAGCTGTAGATATCCAGTCAATCCGCTACCTGCCAGGCACCCTGACAGCGATGGTTTTGTGCCCTCGTAAATCAGCCCTTTTCGGAGAAATTATCTAATGAGCCCTACTTCTTATCGTATTTTGGTGATGGGTGCCTCCGGCTGCGGAAAATCCCACATTGGCCAGCAGCTGGCAGCCGCCATGAATGCCACGTTTATCGACGGTGACGATTATCACCCGCCTGCTAACGTAGCCAAAATGGCGGGCGGGACGCCGCTTAATGATGATGATCGTCAGGAGTGGCTTGAGAAGCTGTCGTCACTGTTTGCCCACTACCAGGCTCGAGATGAAACCGCTGTGATTGCGTGTTCGGGCTTAAAGCGGCGTTATCGGGACTGTTTGCGCAAGGGCGATTCAGCACTGCAAATTCTGTACCTGGAAGGGAGCGCGGAGCTATTACGCGAGCGCCTAGCCACCAGGGAAGGGCACTTCTTTAAAGGAGATAACATGCTGGCCAGCCAGCTTGCTGATTTACAACCGCCGGGTGATGATGAGGCCGTTAGCCTGTCCATTGCGCTCTCTCCAGAGGAGATTGTGAGCCGATTTACTGGCACACTCGATGCGCGGCTACCTTCGCCATCCAGCTAATTGTTGTTATAGAGGCAGTATCCCGTTTGAAGAAAAAACGCCCAACGCTACAAACTATTGCTGACCAGGTCGGGGCAACCAAAATGACGGTGAGTCGTTGCCTAAGAGACCCGGAAACTGTTTCAGAAGGCTTGCGCGAGCGTATTCTTAGCGTGGCCGAGCAGGTCGGCTATATTCCCAACCGAGCGCCGGATCTACTTTCGCGTGCTACCAGCCACTCTATTGGTGTACTGGTTCCTTCGCTGACGAACCAGGTCTTTGCTGATGTCATCGTGGGGATTGAGAAACGTACCGAGCCTGCCGGTTATCATCTTATGCTGTCTCACTATGGGTATAGCCCGGCCGTTGAAGAGCGAAGCTTGGCATCGGTGCTGTCTTACAACGTGGATGGGGTGATTCTTTCGGACCATCATCACACTCCCCGCACGCTGCGAATGCTGGAAACCGCCGGTATTCCTGTGGTGGAAATCATGGACACCCATCATAAGCCGCTGCAGCAGGCGGTAGGCTACGATAACGTCGCCGCAGCGTTTGATATGGTGAGTGAAATGATTCGCCATGGTCGGCAGCAGATTATTTATCTGGCTGTGCGGCTGGATGAGCGCACGCTGCAACGTGAGCAGGGCTACCGTCAGGCAATGGAACAGCACGGTCTAACACCAGTAACGCTGCATAGCAGTCAACGCTCCTCTTACAGCGTAGGCGCAGCGCTTCTAGAGCAAATTTTAAACGACTACCCTCATACGGATGGCGTATTCTGCACTAACGATGACGTGGCCGTGGGGGCGTATTTTGAGTGTCAGCGCCGCGGTATTAACGTGCCTGGGCAGATGGCGATTGCGGGTTTCCACGGCCACGACGTGGGGCAGGCAATGACGCCAAAGCTTGCGAGTGTCATCACACCACGCCAAGCCATTGGCGAGGCTGCCGCGCAAGCACTGCTGGCCAGGATTCAGGGCGAAGCGGTGGCTGATCATACGGTCGACTTGGGCTATCGCATCGAAACAGGCGCCACGCTATAGCCGGTTTTCGGGCTATTACCAAGAGCAGCCGCACTGGTGATAAGCGCGCTGGCTGGTTAGAGTAACCATTTTCGTTTGTATCGAGGCTACCGTGCATATCTCCGAGCTCAATATTTATCCGGTCAAATCCTTAAAGGGTATCAGTCTTACCCACAGTGAACTGCTGCCCACCGGCCTTGCGTGGGACCGCCGCTGGATGCTGGTTGATACACAGCAGCGCTTTGTGACTCAACGCCAGCGGCCTGCGCTAGCCACGGTAGAAGTAGCCTTAACCACTGATGCCTTGGTACTTTCACACCCCCATGTTGAGCCACTTTCGATACCGCTTGCAGAACCGAATGGCAACCTGCGTATCGTTCAGGTCTGGAATGATCACTGTAAGGCGTGGCCTGAAAGCAGCGACGTTTCAAGCTGGCTGGAAGCTGCTTTAGGTGAACAGGGCAGTGGCCTAAGCCTGGTCCGCTTCGCCACGCAGTTTAAACGTCCGGTAGAAACGGCGTTTTTAAACGGGGATGACGCCGACACGCTTTTTGCGGATGGCTACCCTTTTTTGATTGCTTCAACCGGCTCTCTCAACGCGCTCAACCGTGCCCTTGAGGAGAGTGGTTGTCAGGCTATTCCCATGAACCGTTTTCGGCCCAGTATTGTGGTCGAAACCGACAAGCCATGGGCTGAAGATGGTTGGCAAGCGCTACAGGCTAGTAATGGCGCATTTGAACTTATTCTGCGAAAACCGTGCAAACGCTGCAAAATTACCACGGTAGACCAGCAAACGGCCCAGATACCTGAGCCTGCCGAGCCGCTTAAAACGTTAATAGGCCTGAATACTCAGCCTGAATTAAAAGGCGCTTATTTTGGGCAGAACGCGACACTGCATACTGGTGCAGGAAGCATTATTCGCGTGGGGGATACGCTGGTGGCTGAGGCGCGTGGCGCTTGAGACGCAGCAGCCGGGTGGCCACCGCCGTGCCAAGTAGAGTGATTATCATGCCTATAGCGACCTGCAGGCTAAGTGTCTCACCCAGTAGTAAATAACCCCACAACAGGGCGCTCACGGGTACCAGGAACGTAACGGTGGAGGCGGCCGTGGCGCCTGCGCTGGCTAACAAACCAAAATAGAGTAAAAAAGCCAGCGTAGTGCTGAATACAGCAAGTGCTATGGCATTGCCCCAGGCAAGTGGGCTAATCGGCTCGCTGGGCCAAAGTAAAATGCCGGGGATAAGAAGCACCAGGGCTGACATTGCGCAGCTGCCTGCCGCAAGTACCCGAGGCGGCAAATGGCCCAAGCGTGTTTTGGAGTAATTGCCCGCCATGCCGTAGCAAAAGGTTGCCCCTAATACGGCAATGATAAACCAGCCATCACCGCCCAAGGCAAAGTCCAGCCTATTGGCAGAAAGCACATAGACTCCCGCCAAGGCAAGCGCCAGCCCTAAATACTGCTGGCGCTGTATAGGCGTGGCAAAGAACAACGCGCCTAATAGAGCCGTAAAAATGGGCGTGGTGGCGTTAATCAACGAGGTAAAACCGGCCTCCAGTCGTGTTGTTGCCAGCGCCAGCAGCGAAAATGGCAGCACATGGTTCATGATGCCCAGTAATAGCAACGGCCCTTTATGCTGCCAAATAAGCCGCAAATAGCGAACGCTGAGCAGCAGCGGGATAAGCAACAGCGCCCCAACGCCCATGCGCACTAAAACAAGCGGGATAGCGCCAAACTCCGGCGATGCAACGCGCATGAAAATAAACGACAGGCCCCAAAGTGAGGAAAGTATTACCAGGCGCAGCGCATCCGCTGATGACATGACGTGTCCTTGACGTTGGCGTACAGAGTGCTTTCCGTTTGCTGATTTCACCCTGCTGGATAGCATAAAAGGGTTAGCGCGGCCTGGGAAGCGCCCATCATCTGAGTTCGGCACTGTGCTAAAAATCAGCTACGCTGAACGGGGTGGTCAGTTGCTCTATACGAGTGGCCATTCAACCTTTTTTGACCATATCAGTATCCACTGATCAATCAGGTCTTTCGCTATCACTGATAAGGAGTTTTTCATGGATCGTAAAGCTAGCGCACGTTGGGAAGGTGGACTGAAGGATGGAAAAGGCACCGTTTCAACCGAAAGTGGCGTTCTCAGTGCTAATTACTCCTTCAAACAGCGTTTTGAAGACGAAAAGGGCACCAATCCGGAAGAGCTGATTGGCGCTGCGCATGCCAGCTGCTTTTCAATGGCGCTTTCCAATATTTTAGGCGAGGCCGGTTATACCGCTGATGCTATTGATACCACTGCCAGCGTTACGCTGAAGCAGGATTCAGCAGGCTTTAGCATTTCCAACATTCACCTGGATGTCACCGCTGAAGTAAGTGGTGCCGATGAAGAGAGCTTCAAAGAGGCCGCCCAAAAAGCAAAGGAAAATTGTCCCGTATCAAAAGTGCTCAATGCAGAGATAAGCATGACGGCCCAGTTAAAAGGCTAGTGCTTTAGTGATAGGCGCTACGTTTAAAACACGTAGCGCTTTTTTAATGGCCAATGTTTTATGATGAGGGGTAAGGCGCAACAACTATAAGTCACTACAGTTTTAGGCTTGCCGTTTAGTGTGTAGGTTGCTATAGCGAATAGATAAAGAGAGTGCGATTTTTAAGGTGTCTGAAAAATAAAGAAAGCTTGATGTTGTTGGTTTGAGTCTAGTGCTTGGTATGCATGTGTAAAGGGGAAGAGTTGTAGGAAGTGCGGGTGTTAAATGCATACTATGCTTTAATTTGTATATAAAAAGCCTTAGCAGAAGCTAAGGCTTTTAGAGCTAGTGTGTTTAGAGCTAGTATACGAAGGCTGCTTTACGCTTCTGCTTCGTCACGCTCAAATTCAGCGGCTTCTTTAAGCGCTTCTTTTGAAGCGTTAACGCGAACATCATACTTATTACCTTCCGCATCCCAGATCAGTTCGAGTGAATCCCACTCAATGGCGACATCTTTTTCACCCATGCCAAGGAAGCCGCCAACACCGATGATCACAGCGGTCACTTGACCACTCTCATCAATAATCAGGTCGTGGATAGTACCGATGTTCTCGTCATCTTCGACGGTGCTTTTAACATGATGGCCCTTAAGGGAGTCTGAGTAGAAAACGTTTTCTGGCACACTGGTCAGGTAGGTTGCTTCAACTTCAACGGTCGTTGATGTTGTTTCTTCGGCGCTTACATTACCTGCTGCTAGCATGAAAGCAGGAACCATTAGTGTACCAATGACGGCTGATTTGATCATTTTCATTCCTCTTGCTCCTTGATAAGGCTCAGTATCTTACGTTGGTGTCTAAATCAAACAGTTGAAGCTAACGATTCAGGACGATCCAGTTTATGAACCAGGCAGTGATACTTGAATCGCTGCCTTTCCTTAAAATGTAGAATATACATTAGGTGCCAAAGGCTTGTAGATTAGTTGCAAAGTAGGATTTAAGCGTTGTTTGCAATTAAAAAGCCTTGTTACGGTTGTGTGAAGCTCCGTATTTGACACAATATCAATGTAGTCGTTGTACTCTGTTTTTCAATAGTATTCTTAATATATTTTTTAAATAGCGGATTTTTAAGGACAGTTGGCAAGACTTTACAATCAATGGCAGGTTCGTTGTGCTAGTTAACGGAAGCTGTGTCAGGGGGCATGGAAGCCTGCCTCTTTCGAGAAGACTTCTCTGGGGTATGTATGCCGCTTTGATAGTAGGGGTTAAGTAGCAGTTTTCGTACAAAGCAAAGCCTAGCGGGCAGGGTCCAGTACGCCGCCTAGCGAAGCATTACGCCTAAACCAGCCAGCAATGCTGGAGCGAGGTTGGTGGGTGGGAAGCACCTCGTGAGGAACGGTTTCTGACAAAAAGCAGGCAAACGTTCCGGCTTCCGGTACAACACGGGCGACTTCCTGGCTGGCATCATCAGGATGATAGATCACCATTTCGCCGCCGCCATCACTTGGCCATTGAGGATTTAAATAACCGACGGTAGAAATTACCCGGTTGGCGCGGCCGCGAAAGCTGTCCAAATGGCGCTGGTAAAAAGCGCCCGCCGGATAATGGGCAAAATGCGCTTCATACTCAAAAAGGCCTAAAAACAGCGCCTGGTTAAGCGACTGCTGTAGCTCGCCCATTGCATCAAGGTAGTGGCGTTGGGCTTCACTTTGACGATCCAGCCAGTGAATAGCATCGCCGCGAATATCCTTGCGCAAATGATGCTGCTGACCTCGGCCAATCCCGGCTTCTTCAAGCGCATCATGCTCGGCCATGTGCGAAAGCTCACGGTGTAAGGCGTGGCAAAGATCAAGATTGATCGCCGCGCGCCCCACATACCAGCCTTGCTCCACCAGCGCATCAACAATCGCTACTTGTGCAGCGGGCGTTAACACGGGCGACGTGGTGAAGTTTGAAAGCATCATTTGCGTATACTCTTGGGCATCGCCGGATGGTGGTCAGCGGACAGTTGGCTGGTACGTTCAGGGCTAGTACGTTCAGGATAGTGCCGTAGTATACCCGGGGGTTGTTGATATAAGTCGATGGGCATGCCAAATCCTTCGGCTAACAACTCGACCAGCATCATCGCTGAAAGCCCCCAAATCACATGGCCATCCACGTGGTAACTAGGTACGTAGTGAGGCACGCCATCGACAGGAATGACATCCGTATGGGTACGCTGGTCCTCTAAAAAGTGGCTAAGAGGGACTTCAAAGATGGCGTCTAATTCACCGAGGTCTGCGACCAAAGGCAGGTCCGGTGGAATAATGCCCACCCACGGTGTTACCCGGAGGCCATGCAGCGAAATCACATCTGAAAGTCGGCCTAGCGGCTCGACCACCGCTGGATCAAGAGCGATCTCTTCCTGAGCTTCGCGCAGCGCCGTGGCGTAAAGATCTGTATCTTCCGGCTCGCGTTTGCCGCCGGGAAACGCAACCTGACCGCTATGGGTAGTTAAGTGGCTTGCCCTGCGTGTAAACAGCAAGGTGGGCGATGCGCGATCCACCACAGGAATCAGCACAGCGGCTTCGCGCATCTGGCATTGATCTAGCCTTTGTGGGTTGAGCTGTTGCAGCCGTTTGCGTAGATTCTCTAACATGGGGTATCCCGTCCTTTGTCCCTTTTTACCCAGCAGTGGTTATGTGCGTCAAGCATCGATAACGTGTGCCATTTAGCCGTAGGAATATGCCATGAATTTTTGCAGCCAGTGCGGCGATAACGTACGTTTCGCGGTCCCCGAAGGTGATGATCGGCCGCGCTACCTATGCGATGCCTGCGGTACTATTCACTACCAGAACCCGCGCATTGTCGCTGGAACGCTACCCGTCAGTGGCTCCAAAGTCTTGTTATGCAAACGTGCCATTTCACCTCGTAAAGGCTACTGGACGCTGCCTGCCGGGTATATGGAAAACGCGGAAACGACGCAACAGGCTGCCGCCCGTGAAACGCGTGAGGAGGCGCATGCCGAGGTGCTCCTGGGCGACCTTTATACCCTGATTGACTTGCCGCATATTAATCAGGTGTACATGATTTTTCGGGCAGAGCTTGTCGGTGGCTTTAGCGCCGGTGTTGAAAGCCTTGAGGTCGCCTTGTTTGATGAGCATGAGATCCCTTGGGATGAGATCGCCTTTCCGACCATTGAGCGGACGCTGCATCATTTCTACCGGGACCGGCTGAACCATCACTTTCCGCTACATACGGGCACGATCACATCTGAGGATCGTGAACGTTACTTTGGTAGCGCCTGATTGAGCAAGCGTTAAAGCTCGGCAAGCTGCCAAACATCATAAGCGACTTCTTCATAAGGGTGGGCAAGCTTAAGCGCGGCGATAGCCGCGTGGATGCAGGTGTCTTGGCAAACGAGCTCCACCTTAAGCTCTTCAACGTGCTCAAGTGTTCCGACTGCGCCGATATGCGGGGCAGCACCTGAAAGCGGGCGAAACTGACCGGTGCCACGGGTTTGAAAGCAGCAGGCTTCATAGTTGCCGATTCGCCCGGCGCCTGTCTCGAAAACGGCTTCTTTAACGCTTTCGGCATCGTCAATGGGCACAAAAAACGCAAGCTTATACATGCCATGCTCCTGTTAAAAACGTGTCTGTAAAAAAGTGGCGCTTAAAGCACAGCCTAGTGACATATTAGCGAACAGACGGCTTCTGGTCGCATGATTAGCTTTGTATGATGACGCTTTTGTGAATATGGTTATCGTCACGTTATCAATGAAAGGCAGGACGCCAACCGATGGATAAATTTGAGGTGAAGTTGGACCAAGCGGCCAGAGCCGCCTGGATGTCGTATGTGGGCGGCCTAACGCAGGATGAAATCGCAAGCCAGTTGGGTGTTTCCCGGCCAGGCGTACAGCGTCTGTTGGCGTTTGCGCGTCAGGAGGGGTTGGTGAAGGTGCATATTGACCATCCTATTTCGAGCTGCATGACGCTGGGTCACACGCTGCGTGAACATTTTGGGCTGACCTTTTGCGATGTAGTGCCCGCTGAGACGGCATCTGCGGAAAGCGCCACGTACTACCTGGGCGTTGCCGGGGCAGAGCGCATCGGCAAGTTGGTTGAGCGTAGCGAGCCGTTGACGCTATCACTGGGTAGCGGACGCTCTGTGCGGGCGGCGGTAGAAGCGCTTGATCGAACGGAGCGGCCCCAGCACCGGTTTGTGTCGCTGGTGGGGAATGTCGCCCGGGATGGCTCGGCCAACCGCTACGACGCGGTGATGCTCTTGGCGGATAAAACCGGTGGCGAACGATTTCTACTCCCCGCGCCGGTGGTGGCCGAATCGATTGACGAGAAAAACGCAATGCTTTCCCAGCGCCTGTTTCAGGCTATCGCCAATGTGGCTCGGACGTCGGAAGCCGCGTTTATTGGGGTAGGGCGAATCGACCGCCAGGCGACGTTGTTCCAGGACCACTTTATCAGTGAGCGCGAGCTTGATGAATTGTTGGGTTTGGAAGCCGTGGGGGAGCTGCTCGGCTGGCCGTTAAATAGCCAAGGCGAAGTCATTGACTGCTCCATTACTCGGCGTGTGACAAGCTTGCCGCTTGAGCATTTTGGCAAGCATCTTATGGTCGCGATTGCCGGTGGCTACGATAAAGCGTTAGGCATTCATGCGGCGTTACAAGGCGGCTGGTTAAAAGGCTTAATCACCGACGAAGTGGCGGCACGGCGCATTGTTGAGCGGCTACCTTCCCGCCAAGCGTAATGCGTTAAAAAGAGGCGTAACCATAAAGTCTAAGCCGCAGGGCTTTGATTTTTTTTCCTCTACGTACGATCATTTGTTCGAAACATGATCAAAATGATCAGGCGATAATAATGCCAACATTAGCCAAAGGAGAGTTATATGCGACTCGCGCGTCACTTGCCCGTCACCACCTTAGCAGCGGCCATTGCCGTGGCAGGCCATGCTCAGGCACAAACTGAAATCACGGTCGCCACCGTTAATAATAACGATATGGTGATCATGCAGAGCTTGACCGATGCGTTTGAAGAGGCGCATCCCGATATCACCCTGGACTGGGTCGTGCTGGAGGAGAACGTTCTTCGCCAGCGCATGACCACCGATATTGCCACGGGCGGCGGCCAGTTTGATGTTATGACGATTGGCGCTTATGAAGCACCGATCTGGGCGGAGCGCGAGTGGCTTGAACCCTTGAATGACCTGCCTGATGAGTACGCCGTAGATGATTTGTTGACCTCCGTACGCGACGGGCTAAGCCTTGACGGCACGCCCTACGCGCTGCCGTTTTATGCGGAAAGCTCGATGATGTACTACCGCAAAGACCTCTTCGAGGAGGCCGGGATTGAAATGCCCGAACAGCCGACCTGGAGCGAGGTACGCGATTGGGCTGAACAGCTCCACGGTGCGCAGGAAGGAGTGGCGGGTATCTGCCTACGTGGCAAACCCGGCTGGGGGGAAAACATGGCCTTCGTCACTACGCTGGTCAATACCTACGGTGGCCGCTGGTTTGATGAAGAGTGGAACCCCGAAATCAATTCTGAGCCCTGGATGAATGCCATTGAGTTCTATGTGGACTTGCTGGGCAACTACGGCCCTCCCGGCGCCAGCTCCAACGGCTTTAATGAAAACCTGGCGCTGTTCTCACGCGGTAACTGTGCGATGTGGGTCGACGCTACCTCCGCCGCGGGCACGCTTTATGATGGTGACGAGTCCAGCGTAGCCGACAACCTCGGTTTTGCCCCGGCGCCCGTGGCTGAAACGCCAAAAGGCTCGCACTGGTTATGGACCTGGGCGCTGGCGATTCCTGCCTCCTCCGAGCATAAAGACGCCGCTAAGCAGTTTATCACTTGGGCGACATCACAAGAGTACATTGAGCTGGTCGGCGAAACCCATGGCTGGACCAACGTACCGCCGGGCACTCGCGAGTCTACCTACGCCAATGAGCAGTACACGGAAGCTGCGCCTTTCGCTGATTTTGTGCTGAGCGCGATTCAAAATGCCGACCCGACCGACTCCACGCTAGAGCCGAACCCGTATACCGGCGTGCAAATTGTCAATATTCCTGAGTTCCAAGCGATTGGCACCCAGGTAGGGCAGAGCATTGCCGCTGCGTTAACCGGTGACACCACGGTAGAACAAGCGCTAAACAGCGCCCAGCGCGCCACTGAGCGCACTATGCAGCGAGCGGGTTACAACGACTAATAAGTAAAAGCGCCTACCCGTTACGCGGGTAGGCGTGTTGTAACGGTTTCTCGTTGGTTTTTTCGCGCAGGTATTCCCATGACTAAAACACGTGCTTCTGGCCGTACGGTTGGCGGGCTAAGAACGTTATCGCTTCAAGCTCCCGCTGTGACGCTGCTGTTGTTATGGATGATCATACCGTTAGGCATGACGATATGGTTCTCCTTCCAGTACTACAACCTGCTGATGCCGGGCATGAGTGGCTTTGCCGGGGTTGAAAACTACGAGTATTTGCTAACCGACCCCGCACTTTGGAAGGCAATGGGCAATACCTTGCTGCTGGTAGGCTGGGTATTGGCGATTACCGTAGTGGGCGGCACGCTGCTGGCCGTTCTTTTTCAACAAGACTTTGCCGGGCGCGGTATTGCCCGAGTGCTGGCAATTTCACCCTTTTTTGTGATGCCCACCGTGAGTGCGCTGGTGTGGAAGAACATGATGATGCACCCCTCCAACGGGGTGTTGGCATGGTTGGCAAACTCACTTGGTTTGCCTGCCGTGGATTGGTTTTCAACGCTCCCGTTAACCTCCATCGTGATTATTGTGGCGTGGCAGTGGCTACCCTTTGCGCTGTTGATTCTGCTCACCGCCATGCAGTCCTTGGATGAAGACCAGGTGGAAGCCGCACGAATGGATGGTGCTGGGCCTATCGCGATCTTCTTCTTTATAACGCTTCCTCATCTTAAGCGAGCCATCAGCGTGGTGATCATGATTGAGATGATCTTCCTGCTGACTATTTTTGCTGAAATTTTTGTGACCACCTCGGGCGGGCCTGGGCTTGCGACCACCAATTTGGCTTATCTGATCTACATGCGGGCGCTGCTTGATTTTGATGTGGGTGTTGCCTCTGCAGGCGGGGTAATCGCGATTATTCTTGCCAACATCGTGGCGATTTTCCTGGTGCGGATGGTTGCGAAAAACCTTGAAGATTAGCGCTTTGGGCACTTGGAGAATATAAATGTCATTATTACGTTCCACTACGCCAGCGCAAAATGTGTCGGGGGCGGGCACTGCCCGCGGGTCAGCCGGCATGAAAACGCTCGTGATTACGCTGGTGGGCTGGTCGGTAGCGCTGGTGATTTTCTTCCCGATTTTATGGATGATACTCACCGGGTTTAAAACCGAAGCGGCCGCAATTGCCGACCCAAGCTTTATCTTTACGCCCACGCTTGAAAGCTACGAAGCCGTGCAGGCGCGCTCAGGCTATGCACGCTTTGCGCTGAACAGTGTCGCTGTCGCCTTTGGCTCGACGTTTCTGGCGCTGTTAATTGCTATTCCTTCTGCCTATGCCATGGCCTTTCTGCCCACTAAACGCACCAAGGGCACGTTGCTCTGGATGCTTTCTACCAAGATGCTGCCGCCTGTTGGCGTGTTGGTACCGATCTATCTTATTTTCCGCGATGTAGGGCTGCTGGACACCCGCACGGGGCTGATCATTATTTACACGCTAATGAACCTGCCGATTGTGGTGTGGATGCTTTACACCTTCTTTAAGGACATGCCCAAGGACATCCTTGAAGCTGGGCGAATGGACGGTGCCTCGACGCTGCAAGAAGTGTTCTTCTTGCTCTTGCCGCTCACTCTGCCAGGCATTGCCTCTACCGGTTTGCTCTCGGTCATCTTGAGCTGGAACGAAGCGTTCTGGAGTCTCAATCTCACCTCTTCCAAGGCAGCACCGTTAACCGCTTATATCGCCTCGTTCTCAAGTCCTGAAGGGCTGTTCTGGGCCAAGCTCTCGGCGGCTTCTACCATGGCCATCGCCCCTATCCTCATTCTTGGCTGGATGACCCAAAAACAAATGGTGCGTGGCCTGACCTTTGGCGCCGTCAAGTAAAGGAGTTTTGCATGGCAACCTTACAACTTAACAATATTACCAAGCGCTTTGGCGACACCGCGGTCATCAAAGGGATCAACCTTGAAGTCAACGACCGCGAGTTTGTGGTGTTTGTGGGGCCTTCCGGCTGCGGCAAATCAACGCTGATGCGCATTATCGCGGGGCTTGAGAGCGCCACCGATGGCGACATTGTGATTGATGGCCAGCGAATGAACGATGTGGGGCCTGCCGACCGTGGCCTGGCGATGGTGTTTCAAAGCTATGCCCTGTACCCGCACATGACGGTAGAAGGCAATATGGGCTTTAGCATGCGCTTGGCCGGTGTGTCCAAAGAGGAGCGCCGCGCCAAGGTGCTGGAAACCGCTAAAATACTTCAGCTTGAGCCGCTGCTTGACCGCAAGCCCAAGGCGCTTTCCGGTGGTCAGCGTCAGCGCGTGGCGATTGGTCGAGCTATCGTGCGTAACCCGAGTATTTTCCTGTTTGATGAGCCGCTTTCCAACCTGGATGCCGCGCTGCGCGTACAGATGCGTATTGAGCTTGCCCGCCTGCACGAAAAACTCAACGCCACCATGATTTACGTGACCCACGACCAGATTGAAGCCATGACCATGGCCGACAAAATTGTCGTCTTGCATGACGGCGTGGTCGAACAGGTCGGTTCACCTATGGCGCTCTACCATCATCCGGCCAACCGCTTTGTGGCAGGGTTTATTGGCTCGCCAAAAATGAATTTCTTTGATGTTGAGTTAATCAGTACCTCGCCGGAAGGTGTTCAGGTTCGCTTGCCAGGTGGTGGCGAGTGCACGGTGCCCGTAGACGCCCAGCCGCTTGAAAATGCGTCCTCTGAAAACACGCCTGTCGAAAGCCAGCCAGCCCTTGAGCTGGGCATTCGCCCCGAGCACCTGGTGCTTGATGAGGCGGGTGCGCTCAGTGGACAAATTGAAGTGCTTGAGCGCTTGGGTGGGCAAACCTCGCTGTATGTACGTATGGGTGACCTGCTGGTAACGCTGATGACGGATGGGGATGTGGCCTATCGTGTTCACGAGACCATACGCTTTGGCTTCGCCCCTGAGCGGGCACACTTGTTTGCGGCCGATGGCCGCGCGCTGCCCAGCCTTGCTCAGCATCCGCTGGCCGGGCTTACGCGACACGATAACCGCACATCAGGTGACGCTGAGGCGCTGGCATGAAGGCGGTTATATTTGATTGCGATGGCGTGTTGGTCGATAGCGAAGCACTGGCGGAAGGTGTGCTGGAGGAGTATCTCGGTAGGTGGTTACCCGATTTGAACATTGCCGAGCGGCTTAGCCAGGCGTTGGGAATGACCACCGGCGACATTCTTAAGCACCTGGAGCAGCACAGCGTGTATACGCTACCTGATAACGCCACTGAGCAGGTGGATTCGGCCATTGAGGCGCGCCTGGCGCGTGAGCTTGCCCCTGTCGCGGGCGCGCACGATGCCGTGTTGGCGATTCCCTTGGCCAAGGCAGTGGTATCCAACAGCCGCCGTCAGCGGGTTGTAGCGTCACTTGCGTGCACTCAGCTGGCTGATGCCTTTGGCAAGGACACGCCTATTTTTACGGCGGACCAGGTAGCCAACCCCAAGCCAGACCCCGCGCTTTATCTGCTGGCCGCCACGCAGCTGGGCTATCTCCCCGGTAATTGCCTGGTCATCGAAGACAGCGTGGCGGGTGTCACCGCCGCTCACGCTGCCGGTATGTGTGTCATTGGTTTTGTAGGTGCCAGCCACGTGGATGCCGAACAGCCAGCACGGCTTTTGCACGCAGGCGCCTGGCGTATTTTGGAGCACATGCAGGGGCTGAACGCGCTGGTGAATGAGTGGCAAGTACGCATTGCTAGCTAAGCAGGCGGCTGTTAGCACTCAACAACACTCAAATAAGACGGGGCGATAATGAAACTGACCGATAAAGTGGCGGTGATTACCGGGGGCGCACGGGGCATCGGCTTGGCAATTGCGCAACGCTATTTGGAGGAGGGGGCCAAGGTGGTGGTGGCGGATATTGATGCCGCGGCCATTGAGGAAGCCCTTGCCGTGCTGCACCAGCAGGCCCGTGGCCAAGAGGCGTTAGGGGTCGTGCTTAATGTCTGCCAGCGCGCCTCTATTGATGCCATGGTGGAAAAGGTCGTGGCGCATTTTGGCGGTATCGATATTTTGGTCAATAACGCCGCAGTTTTTGATTTGGCACCGGTGCTTGAAATGACCGAGGAGAGTTTTGATAAGCAGTTTGCGGTGAACACCAAGGGGCTTTTCTTTACGCTACAGGCGGTTGCTCAAAGGATGGTGGAGCAGGGGCGGGGCGGCAAAATTATCAATATGGCCTCCCAAGCGGGCCGACGCGGCGAGGCATTGGTGAGCGTTTACTGCGCCAGCAAAGCCGCCGTGATTAGCCTGACGCAATCCTCTGGGCTGGACTTGATCAAACACGCGATCAACGTTAACGGTATTGCCCCGGGCGTCGTCGATACTCCGATGTGGGAAGCGGTGGATGCGCTGTTTGCTCGCTATGAAAACCGCCCCTTGGGTGAGAAAAAGCGCCTGGTCAGTGAAGCCGTGCCCTTTGGCCGCATGGGCTTGCCGGAGGATCACACCGGTGCTGCGGTCTTTTTGGCCAGTGCCGACAGCGATTACGTTGTTGCTCAGACGCTCAATGTGGATGGCGGTAACTGGATGAGCTGAGATGGTTATGACACCCGAACTTGATAGCCTGGCCCGCCAAATTATTGGTTCAGCCGAAGGCGCTTCGCGCTATCTGGTTGCGCTCGCAGGGCCGCCCGGCGCAGGCAAGTCCTATCGTAGCGCTCTGCTTTGCGAGGCCATTAATCAGTTGCTTCCAAGCCAGGCGGGGCTCGTGCCCATGGACGGCTACCATTTCGACAATGCCGTGCTGGGCAAGCAGCAACTGCCGATAAAAGGCGCGCCTCATACCTTCGATGTGGACGGGTTGCGCAGCGCCCTTGAGCGTATTCGCCAGGCGCAGCATCCGGTCGCGGTGCCCGTCTTTGATCGGCCATTGGATTTAGCACGGGCGGGAGGGCGGCTCATCACCCTTGATCAGCGCATTGTGATTGTCGAGGGCAACTACTTGCTGCTCGACCGCTCCCCCTGGCGTGAGCTACGTCCGCTGTTTGACTGGACGCTGTTTCTGGACGTCGACGATGAGATATTGGTGGACCGGCTAATCCTGCGGTGGCTTGAAATGGGCCAGGACCATGCGGGGGCGCTGGAGCGTACCCACCGAAAAGATATGCTCAACGCGCAACTCGTCAAACGCTGCTCCTTACCTCCCGATCAACACTGGCACTAATGCCAATGCGCTGCTTCATCCTCTTTTTAACCGTTTTCAAACCTACCCATCGCGCCAAGCAGGTTTTGGCTGGAGAGTACCCATGACCCGACTTAATAATCACAATCTGGGCAATTTAAACGGCGATGTTGCCATACCATGCTATGAGCGTGCGAAGCTTACTCCTGGCATTGTGCATGTCGGCGTGGGCGGTTTTCATCGGGCTCATCAGGCCATGTACCTTGATGAGCTGATGCAGCAAGGGCTGGCGCTTGATTGGGGTATCGTGGGCGTTGGCGTTATGCAGGGTGATAAACGCATGCAGCAGGCGCTTGCCGCGCAGGATTACCTTTACACTCTGGTGGTGAAGCATCCTAACGGGCAGTACGCGCCTCGGGTTATCGGCAGCATGGTCAATTACCTGTTTGCCCCGGAAGACGCAGAGGCGGTCATTGAGCAGATGGCCGACCCGGCCATTCGGGTTGTGTCACTCACCGTGACGGAAGGAGGCTATAACTTTCATTCGGTGACGGGCGAATTTAACCTGGAAAATCCCCAAGTGCGTGAGGATCTTGCGCACCCTGAAAAGCCCTCCACCAGTTTTGGCCTGATTGTCGAGGCGCTGGTACGCCGCCGTGAGCGCGGCATTGCTCCGTTTACCGTCATGTCGTGTGACAACATTCAGGGCAATGGCGACGTGGCCAAGCGCATGTTCACCGCCTATGCCCGTGCCCGCGATAGCCAACTGGGCGAGTGGCTTGCGTCAGAGGTTGCGTTTCCCAACGCCATGGTCGACCGCATCACTCCCGTTACCGCACAGGCGGATATTGACGAACTGTCTCAGCGCTTTGGGGTAGAAGACGCTTGGCCGGTCGTATGCGAGCCGTTTACGCAGTGGGTGCTGGAAGATCACTTCCCGCTGGGCCGTCCGCCGTTTGAGCAGGTAGGCGTGCAGGTGGTCGAGGATGTTGAGCCCTACGAGTTAATGAAGCTGCGGCTTTTAAATGCCAGCCATCAGGCGCTCACCTACTTTGGCTATTTAGCGGGCTATCGCTATGCCCACGAAGTTTGCCAGGACCCCTTGTTTGTGGATTTTCTGCTCGGCTATATGCGTGAAGAGGGCTCGCCCACGTTGGCGCCTGTGCCCGGTGTCGACCTGGAAGCTTACCGCTTAACGCTGATTGAACGGTTTGCCAACCCCGAAATTAAGGATACGCTAGCGCGGCTGTGTGCCGAAAGTTCAGACCGTATTCCCAAGTGGCTGGTGCCGGTGATCCATCATCAGTTGGCTCACGGAGGCGAGATCAAGCGCAGCGCAGCGGTAGTGGCCAGCTGGGCACGCTACGCTGAAGGAGTCGATGAGCAGGGCGAGCCCATCGAGATTGTAGATCGCTTAAAGGAAACGCTGACCGCAATCGCCGCTGAAAACCGTACCCGGCCCAGTGCGTTTATCGACAATCGTGAGCTGTTCGGCGATCTGGTCGACCATCCGCGCTTTTATGAGGCTTATGTCCAAACGCTTAATTCGCTGCATAAGCACGGCGCACGGGCTACGCTTGAGGCGCTTGTGGCATCCAAAGGAACGCTGTGATGTATATTGGTGTGGATTGCGGTACCCAGAGTACCAAGGTCGTAGTGGTTGATGTGGAGCGCGGCGTTATCCTGGGCGAGGCAAGCCGCCCGCATCGGCTGGATGAAGGTGAAAATGGCCGCCGTGAACAGGCGCCCTCTGAATGGTTAGCGGCTTTAAAAGGTGCCTTTTTTAGTGCCCTGGAGCGCGCTGGGGTCAATGCCTCACAGATTCGCGGTATCGGTGTGTCAGGTCAGCAGCATGGCATGGTGGCATTGGATGCTGATGGTGTGCCGGTTTACCCCGCCAAACTATGGTGCGATACCGAAACCAGCGCCCAAAACAGTGATCTTGTCGCCCGCTTGGGCGGTGAAACAGGGTGCCTGGAAAAATTGGGGCTGGTGCTACAGACCGGCTATACCGCCTCTAAAATCGCCTGGCTGCGCGAGCATCAGCCGGACGCCTACCGGCGCATCGATAGTCTGTTATTGCCCCACGATTACCTGAATTTTTGGCTGACTGGCGAGCGTGTGACCGAAGCGGGCGATGCCTCGGGCACCGGCTATTTTGATACCCGCACGCGGTGCTGGCAGTTGGAGGTGTTTGCTGAAATAGCCCCTGAGCTTGACCCGCAACGCGTACTGCCACGCTTGTTGGAAGCTCATGAACCGGCAGGGATGGTGCGCCCACTGATTGCCCGCGAGCTGGGGCTTGGCGATAACGTGGTGGTCTCTTCAGGCGGCGGCGACAACATGCTGGGGGCGATTGGTACCGGCAATATCACCCCAGGCCTGATAACTCTTAGCCTGGGTACCTCGGGCACCGTTTGCGCTTATTCGCCTGAGCCTATTCTCTGCGATAACGCCATGGTGGCTAATTTCTGCTCAAGTACCGGCGGGTGGCTGCCGCTTATCTGCACCATGAACGTGACTTCGGCCACCACGCGGATACGTGAACTGTTTGGTTTGGATTTAACAACGTTTAGCGACCTGGTGGCTAGCGCCCCGGTAGGTGCTGAGGGCGTTACCGTGCTGCCGTTTTTCAACGGCGAGCGCGTACCCATGCTGCCGGAGGCGTCGGCTGATTTTCTAGGTTTGAACAGTATCAATACCCACCAGGCAAACCTGTGCCGTGCGGTGGTTGAAGGGGCTACCTTCGGGCTGCGCTATGGGCTTGAATTACTGGGCGATTTAACCGCAGGCGCCAGCCAAATCCGGCTGATCGGCGGCGGGGCCAATAGCCCGGTATGGCGGCAGATGGTGGCCGATATTACGGGCACGGAAGTAATATGCCCTGAGATTACCGATGCCGCTGCGCTAGGTGCGGCCATTCAAGCTGCATGGTGTGATCAACGTGCACAGGGCGTAACGCTTGACGCGTTATGTAACCGCCTCGTTCATCTTGATGCGCAATCGCTTGCAGAGCCCAATCTTGCGCGTGTTGAAGCGTACCAAGAGGTCTATGCGCGCTATACACAAGCGCTAAAGCAGCGCCATCAAAACGTATAGCGGCTTATAACATTTTCAAAAAATCGACGTGCACAGGGGTTAGCAGGCACACTGGGGGAATACTATCCAGCGGAGACGGCGATGGATGCTACCCTGCGAAGGCTACTCGACGCCCAGACCATACGGCCAACCGGTGAATTAACGCCGCTTGGCGGTGGAGACAGCGCGGCGGTATATGCACTTGAAACCTGCCAGGGGCAGGTGGTCGTCAAGCATGACAAGGCCGAGCGCTTGCGCGGGGAAGCGGAAGGGCTACGTGCCCTTAGAGGAGCCTGCAAAACGCTTATTGTGCCGGACGTGCTAGGCTTGGATGAAGAGTGGTTGCTGCTTGAGTCGTTAAACACCCAGCCCAGCGGGCCTACCAGTGACACCCTCTTGGGTGAAGGGCTGCGTGAGCTGCATAGCGCTATTGGTGAAGCCCACGGCTGGCATGAGGATAATGCCTGTGGGCAAACGCCACAATCCAACACGTTGCATAAGGACGGGCGCGTTTTTCAGCGCGAGCGACGCCTATTCCCGCTTAGTGATGCCTGCTTTCAACACGGCTTGATTGATCATGCACTACGCGCCCGCATCGAACACATTGCTTATCAGCTTGAAGAGTGGCTGCCAGAGGCGCCCGCAAGCCTTTTGCATGGTGACTTATGGTCGGGCAACGTATTGATCACTACCCGTGGCCCTGCCTTGATCGACCCTGCTGTTTATCGTCATTATCCCGATGTGGATATTGCCATGCTGACGCTGTTTGGTTCGCCGGGCAGCGGCTTTTTTGATGCCTACTGGGAGGGCAATGCCCCGGCTGATTGGTTGAGGCGTGAGGCGCTGTTTCAGCTGTACCCGCTGCTTAATCATTTACTGCTTTTTGGAGCGACCTATCGCACCGGTATTGAGCAGCGCGTAGCTCTACTTGAAACCTGCGCTCACTAAGCTGAAAGCGAAGTGGCGGTAGATAGCAGTAATAGATGTAGCAAAAGAAGTAGTAATAGAAGAATTACCCACTAAAGTACAAACAATAAAATATAAACAAAGGGGCGGGGCGATAGCGTGAAGAATAGCAGAGAAGCAGTGCTGAAAATCCTGGCGTCATGCTTTGGTCTAGGCTAACCGGATGAGGCTTGATAAGCTCTTTGTTCATACAATTTGCTAGACTTCAAGTCTAGCATACATACATGAATGTAACTATAATGCCATCTTCCATAAATAGTTTACTAATAGCATTCCCATCGTTGACACCTAGAGGCACCACCATGCGACTGGCAAACTGGGCAGTCAATGCCCCTTTACGACCCTTATTACTAGCCGTTTTCACTGCGTCTATTGCGCTGCCTGCTCAGGCGGCAGACCTGATAACGGTCGCGCGTGAAGCGCTGAGCAATAACGCCACGCTAAATTCAGCTCGTGCTCAGTACTCTGGGGTCGAAGCCGGTCGGGATGTTGCGAGAGGCGCGCTGCTGCCGCAGGTGAATGCATCAGGCAATGTGGCGCACCATGAACAATTTGAAAGTCAGTCAACGCGCACCACACCGGGCGCCGGAGGGGGAGCTGGTGTTGGAGGGGGAGATGATCGCTATAACAGCGTATCGCTGACCCTGGAAGCCACTCAAATGCTGTTTGATGAAGTGGCGCGCCAGCAATTCAATCAGGCTGATCGCGAAATCGACCAGCAGTTCTACCTGTTGGCTGCGACCGAACAACAGCTGCTTTTTGATGTTGTTAACGCCTATTTCGATATCCTTCGTGCGCATGATGTACTGACCACCCGACAGGCCCAGGAGCGTGCTATTGAACGCCAGCTGGAGCAGGCCAGTGAGCAGTTTGAAGTGGGTTTGATTGCCATTACTGACGTCGAAGAAGCACGCTCAAGCTATGATCAGTCGCGTGCTAATCGGCTCGCCGCTGAGAGCAACCTGCAGGTGGCTTTTGAGGTGCTTGAGCAGTTAACCGGTCAGCGTTACCCGAACATCAACGCGCTAGGCGATGCGATGCCGGTGGTGAAGCCTTCAAGCAATCGTGACTACTGGGTTGAACAAGCGATTGAGCTTAATCCTCAAGTCCTTGCTCAGCAGGCGGGCATCGAAATTTCACGCGTGGGTGTTGATATTGCCCGTGCCGGTCGCCTGCCCACGTTCCAGGCATTCGCCAACTATCAACATGCCGATAATGATCGCGATGCGGTTAGCGGTTATGACGCCTCCGGTCAGGTCGGGATATCGGCCAATCTGCCTATTTATACCGGTGGCAGTACCAGTGCGAGTATCCGCCAAGGCACTTACCAGTTGGAAAGTACGCAGTACGAGTTTGAGTCTCAGCGCCGCACTACGATCCAGCAAGTACGCTCGCTCTACACCCAGGTCAGCAATAACGTTGAAACGGTAGAAGCGCGTCAGCAAACTATCGTATCAGCGCGCAGTGCGCTGGAAGCCACGCAGGTAGGGTATGAAGTCGGCACACGTAATATCGTCGATGTGCTGAATGCCGAGCAGAATTATTACGACGCCATTGCTGATTATGCTGAGTCACGTTACGACTATGTCGTTAACTTCCTTGGGTTGCGCCAGCAGGCAGGGTTGTTGGATGTACCGGCGATCGAAGAAGTGAATGCCTGGCTAACGGATGATCAGGTGACCTTTGCAATACCTGATACCGATGGTGACAGCTATGAGCGTGCCATGAATATTGGTGCGCCACCGACGCTGGATCGTTGATCACAACGAACCGTCGGCGTTTTTAAAACACGGCTTTATGAGTCGTCTGCATTTGAATAAAGCGCCATTGGACACCAGGGCAGCCGCCAGCGCCGTCAATCAACGTTTTGAAAAGATCAAGGGAACCCACGCATGAGAAAAATGATTCACTCACGCCGAGCGAGTCTAGTAACGCTGATTGCCGCGCTAGTGTTGACGGCCTGTGGCCAGGACCAATCGCAAGAGCAGCAGGCCGAGCAGCCAGAGGCTCCGCCTCATAAGGTGGAAGTGACGGAAGCCGTACGTCAGGATATTCCGTTAAATAAATCGTACCCTTCGTTACTGCGTAGCGATAGTGAAGTGACGCTGGTGGCACGTGTTAACGGTTATCTTGAAGAGCGCCACTTCCAGCCTGGCCAATTGGTGGAAGAGGGTGATTCGCTGTATACCATTGAGCCTGACCTTTACCAGTCAACGGTTAACCAGCGTGAAGCTGACCTGCAAAGTGCCCGTGCCGAGTTATCCCGCGCTCAGCGTGATGCCCAGCGCTTTGAGCAGTTGCTCAGCCAAAATTCTGTAAGCCGCCAGCAGTATGACCAGGCGCAGGCAGACCAGCGTGTGGCACAAGCCAATGTTGCCCAAGCTGAGGCTGCACTACGCAGTGCTAACCTGGACCTTGGCTATTCAAATGTAACGGCCCCTGTGTCAGGCATGATCAGCTTGAGCCAGGTTAACGTTGGCAACCTGGTTACGCCAGGAACTGAGCTTGCCACTATCACCCCGCTGGACCCGCTTGAAGTGCGTTTTCAACTGCCTCAGCGTGATGCCTTTGAGCTACGCCGCCAGTTGCGTGAAGAGGGCGACTCGTCCATTACCGCGCTGTTAAGCGTGCCCGGCGTAAGCGGTGCCAGCGGGTCTGAACTTGAAGGTCAGCTCGACTTCCTGGGCTCCCGCGTGGATGCCGGTACCAGTACCGTTCAGGCGTCTGCCAGCTTTGCTAATCCGGATGGCGCTATCTTGCCCGGCCAATTTGTGCGCGTACGCCTTGATGGTCTGCGCCGTTTTAACGTAATGGCTGTACCTGAAATTGCGGTCACCCAAGGCTTAATGGGCCCTCGCGTGTTTGTCCTGGATGAAAATGACCAGGCGCGCGAGCGTACGGTGCAATTAGGCGAAGTCGCTGGCCCTTGGCAGATCATTGTTGACGGCCTTGAAGAGGGCGACCGTGTGATTGTGGGCGACCCAGCAGGTATTGAGCCTGGTATGGCCATTGACCCGCAGCCGTTTGATGGCGACGCCGATGAAGTAGTTGAGCGTGTTGAAGAGGCTGACGCTCAGGAGCAACAAGAGCAAGCCGCTGCCGCTTCCCAAATGACAGAGGGTGCTGGTGATGTGCCTGCAGGGGAAGAGGAAGAGGGTACTCAATAATGAATTTCTCCAACTTCTTTATCAGCCGGCCGATTTTCGCCACGGTACTTGCGATTATCCTCACGCTGATAGGTGCCATGGCCATGCGGATACTGCCCATTGAGCAGTATCCAAGTGTGGTGCCGCCCACCGTATCTGTACAGGCTCAATTCCCAGGCGCTGACGCTGAGACGGTCGCCCAGACGGTCGCTGCACCGCTGGCTGAGGCGATTAACGGCGTAGAGAACATGCTTTACATGACCTCTAACAGCGCTGATAACGGCATTATGAGCTTGAGTGTGGCGTTTGATATCGGCACTGATGGTGATATCAACACTATTAACGTGAATAACCGTGTTCAGGGGGCGCTTTCTCAGCTGCCCGAGCAGGTTCAGGCTCAGGGCGTTAACGTTTCACTGCGCTCTGACTCGATCCTTATGTTGATCGCCCTAACGTCCCCGAACGGCGATTACAACAACGTGTATATGCAGAACTACGCCACGCTTAATATCCTCGATGACCTACGCCAGGTGCCTGGCGTAGGTAATGCCGAGGTGCTGGGGGGTGGTGAGTTTGCCATGCGTATCTGGATGGACCCTGACAAGCTGGCGCAATACGACCTCACGCCGAGTGAGGTAGCTAATGCTATCCGTTCACAAAATACCGAAATCCCTGCCGGTAATTTAGCCGCCACGCCGCAAGGTAGCCCGCGCGCTTATACGTATACCATCACTGCCGGTGGCCGTTTATCGGATACGGATGATTTCCGTAATATCTATTTGCGCACTAACCCTGATGGCTCATCGCTACGCCTGGAAGATGTGGCACGCATTGAGTTGGGCGCATCATTCTACGGCATTGATGCACAGCTTAATGGTTCAACGATGACGCCGATCATCATCAACCAGCAGCCGGGCGCCAACGCGCTGGCCACGGCTGATGCCGTGCGTGAAACCATGGCAGATCTGTCCAACCGTTTCCCACCAGGGCTTGAGTATGTTACGCCGTACGACACCACGCAGTTTATCGATGCGTCGGTAGAAACGGTATTGCATACCTTTATTGAAGCCTTCCTGATCGTTATCGTGATCCTGTTTATCTTCCTGCAGAACTGGCGCTTTACCGTGATTGCCATGTCGGTGGTGCCGGTGTCGGTGATTGGTACCTTTGCAGGCTTTTACCTGTTTGATTTTTCTATCAACCTGCTAACGCTATTCGCCCTGGTGCTCTCAATCGGGATAGTGGTGGATGATGCGATACTGGTGGTGGAGAACGTTGAGCGTGTATTAGGCGAAGATGACGAGGTTACCGTTAGAGAAGCAACGATTCGTGCCATGCGCGAGGTTGGCGGGCCAGTTATTGCCACTTCACTGATCATGGCCGCTGTTTTCGTACCGGTTGCGTTTATGGGCGGCTTTACTGGGCAGATCTATCAGCAGTTCGCGATTACTGTCGCGATCTCGGTAGCGCTGTCAGCGCTAATGGCGTTGACGTTTACACCGGCGCTGTCTGCCATCTTCATCAAGCATAATTTGCACCATTCGCGCCAGTCAGCTTTCAAGCGGGCGATTACTACACCTCTGCGTCTATTTGATCGCTTGTTTGCAGGTATCACCGCGGTTTATATGTGGTTTGTGGTGCGCCTGGTACGCTTTTGGGTGCTCGCCTTGGCGCTAACGATCGCAACCGGTGCCGGCTCCTACTGGTTGTACGCCAATACGCCCTCAACATTGGTGCCGGAAACCGACCAGGGCATCGTGCTGGTCAGCGTGTCGCTACCCGATGCCGCCTCGCTTGACCGTACCGAGAATTACATGGCAAAGCTTAGCTCCGCTATTGAGGATATTCCCGGGGTGCAATACTCCTCGGCAATAGCGGGCTACGATATTCTTGCAGGCTCGGTCAATACGGCGCGCGGGATTATCTTTGTCAATATGGTGCCCTGGGGAGACCGTGATCTAACGGCAGCGAGCCTGGTGGGGCAAATTATGCAACTGGGGGCCAGTATTGATGGCGGTACTGCCATGGCCTTTAACGTACCGCCGATTATGGGGCTTTCTACCACCGGCGGGTTCACCGGCTATCTGCAGTCGTTTGACGGCGCCTCACCTCGCGAGCTTTACGAAGCCTCACTACAGATTATGGGCGCGGCGAATCAGCACCCAGCGTTAAATCAGGTCTTTACCACCTTTAACGTGAACGTGCCTTCCTACCGAGCTGAAATCGACCAGCAGAAAGCGCTTAGCTATGGCGTGGCACTGGAGAATATCAACTCGGCGTTATCCAACACCTTTGGTAATGGCTTTGTGAACTTCTTTAGTTACCAAAACCGTAACTTCCAGGTGTATCTACAAAACGAGGATCAATTCCGTAAAACGCCTGACGACTTAAATAGTGTCTTCGTGCGGGGTGGCAATGGCGAGCGTATCCCGCTCTCTGAGTTTGTCACGCTGGAGCGTCAGGTAGGTCCATCGGTCGTATCACGCTTTGGCGTGTACACCGGCGCGCAGTTCCAGGGCGGCGCCGCGCCTGGCTATAGCTCTACCCAAGCCATTGAAGCCATGAATGAAGTCGTCATGGATACGCTCGGGCCTAACTGGGGCATGGGCTGGACCGGTACGGCTTACCAGGAAGCAAACATGGGTAATACAGCGATGCTTGCCATTGTGTTTGGTATCTTGATGGTCTTCCTGATCCTGGCGGCCCAGTATGAAAGCTGGTCGTTGCCCTTGGCGGTACTTACCGCAACGCCGTTTGCCTTCCTGGGCGGGATTGGAGGCATCGCGTTGCGAGGCCTGGATACCAGTGTGTATGTGCAGATTGGTATGTTGGTGGTCGTGGGGCTTGCGGCGAAGAACGCTATCTTGATCGTGGAATTTGCCGAACTGCAGCGTAAAGAGCAGGGCAAAACGATTCGCGAAGCCGCGATTACGGCCGCTGAGCTGCGTTTCCGTCCTATCGTCATGACATCGCTTGCGTTTATTTTTGGTACCTTGCCACTGGCCTTGGCGACCGGCGCCAGCGATGTAAGTAGCCACCATATCGGGACAACCGTTGCGGTGGGCATGGCCTCTGTGGCCGTTTTGGGAAGCGTGTTTATTCCCAGCTTCTACGCCATGATCGCCACTGTGTCCGACTGGCTCTATCGTAAACGTCATCCGGATTACGATAACCAGAAACCGGCACTGGAGCACGACCAGCCGTAACCGCGTTTCACCACTAATAAGCGGGCACTACCGAAAGGGAGTGCCCGTTTTTTTATGCTGTAATGATTCGCATCAAGGCAGCCAAGGGCAAAAAAGAATAGTTTGGACTATGCTAAAAGAGACCACACGTTTTTAGCCTGGACCCATCATATACGCCCAGGCGGAAACAGCACCGGACGAAATGTCTGGAGGAGGACACGCCATGCAACCTGTTATTTCTGCTGCGCTACAGTTTCCAACCATTGTGTTTACGTTTCTAATGGGGCTGTTAGCGCTGTATTGGATGTTGGTGCTGCTTCGAATAGCCCCTCTTGAGTTATTTGAGCGCGACAGCCTGCGCGATGATCACATGGCCAGTACGCTGGTGTCGTTAGGGTTTGCAGGTGTGCCGGCGACGCTTGCGCTGACGTTTCTTGTCGTGATTGCGGGGAGTTTGGCATTAGCGGTAGAGCTTTTAGTGTTGCGTTGGCTATCGCTGGGCATGTTGCGCGTGCCGGTAGGCGTGCTGATCCTGTGGGTATCCTTTGCTGTTGCTTCACCCATTGCCGCCGTCTTATGCCATCGCTTACACCGGGGCTTGCATCGCTATCAGCCCTTTACGCGGCGCTGCCTGTTGGGTTCGACGGTTATCGTGTCCGGGCGTCAGGGCGATGGATTTGCCATGGCAGTGATTGAAGATGAGCCTAATAGCCATGTCAGGCTGCACTGTAAAGAAGGAGATTGCCCACAAGAGGGCGAGCGTCGCGTTCTGGTGAAATACCTCGCTGGTGAGAGCGCTTATCGCAGCGTAATGGAACAAACCTATCTGGATACTCGGGTACGTTTAAATAAGTTGCGTCTTCGCTATCACCACCAAGGTGAAGGCTACTCAACCTAACGTTATTAGCGATTAACGTTCACTACTCGCATCCGCGCCGCCACTGCCTTGTTAGCCATTGCCTTATGGATGACATGTCTGTGGCGGTGCAGCTTTACCCAACGGTGCTGAATGCTTGCCACTAATCACCACAATGGTGGGTCATCCCAGTAGAGGCAGGTTGCTGCATTGCAGCGGATGGCATGGATTAGCGTTGCATAATGCGTATCAATGTATCAATCAGTTCGCCGCCGCGTTGGTGTATGGAGAACGCATCCGGTGTGCGTAGCCAGTCGTGGAAAAGGCCTCCCAGTGCCGACTGCAACATGCGCGTCGCGACCTCTGGCGTTACATCTTCACGCAGCAACTGCTGATGCTCCGCTTCTTTAAACACGATCAGCATTTCTGAATAACACTCTTCACCAATATCATCCTGCATGGCAAGTGGGTTGATATCGCTAAAAAACTCGCAGCGGTGGAGCAAAATGGAAAGAATCCGCTGGTGAGAAGGTTGCTCAAGACGCGCCAGACCTGCATGGCAGGCAAGCCGGATGGCTTCCATTGGAGAGATAGTTTCATCGGCCTTGCTGACAGCTTCCATTAGCGACTGGAACGGCATATGTACGCGCTCCACCAGTGCCATAAATAGGTCGCCCTTGTTTTTAAAATGCCAGTAGACCGCGCCACGGGTTAATCCCGCGTGGCGGGCAACCTGCTCAAGAGATGTACGTGCAACACCCTTTGCAAAAAATACCTCTTCGGCGGCATCCAGCAATGCTTCTCGGGTAGCAGCGGCTTCCGCTTTGGTCTTTCTCGCCATGGAAACGCAACCTCATTAATGACACAAGATGAACATATTTTATCCGATATGGTGTAATTTTTACATTCAAAACTGTATGGATAGATGATTAAACGCATGGCTTGTGTTATCAAAACCTCATGTCTCGAAACCGCTGGGGCTCACTGCGTGCGGTAGGCGCATCGCCATGCCCTCATTAATGCCATTTGCTTAGTGGTTAATCACGCTGAAAAAAAGGAGACTCAGGATGGCGCGAGCACCTTTTCAACTTGCCGGGCACACCATACCGCCTGGCCAACGTTCCCAAATTGATGTGCCGGTGGCGCGTCTTTATACCCATACACCCCTGCATATTACGGTCGAAGTGGTACACGGACGTAAAGAGGGGCCCGTTATACTGGTGTGTGGTGGCATTCACGGGGATGAGATCAATGGCGTTGAAATTGTACGTCGCTTATTACGCTCAAAGGCCATCAAAAGCCTAAGAGGTACCTTGATTGCCGTGCCGGTGGTTAACGTTTTTGGTTTCCTGCAGCAAACGCGCTACCTGCCTGACCGGCGCGATCTCAACCGCTGTTTCCCGGGCAGTGAAAATGGCTCCCTCGGGGGGCGAATCGCGGCGCTATTTTGCGAGCAGATTGTCGATCAGGCGACGCATATTATTGATCTTCACACCGGCGCAATTCATCGCACGAACCTTCCCCAAATACGCGCGCAGTTAAGCCCAGGCAGCGAAACCGAGCGCATGGCCGATGCCTTCGGCGCGCCGGTGATTCTGAATGCAGAGCTGCGCGAAGGTAGCCTGCGTCACTATGCACAAACGCGTGGCATTCCGGTACTGACTTATGAGGCGGGGGAAGCGCTGCGCTTTGATGAGTGGGCCATTGCCCCCGGTGTGCGCGGCGTACTGCGTGTAATGCGCCGCCTGGATATGCTGACCGGCGAACAGCGGCGCCGCTCGCCAGCGCCTGCCGAGCTTGCCAATGGGTCCAGTTGGGCGCGTGCACCTATCGACGGTATTTTAAGGCCCGAAGTGCGCCTGGGCGCGCGTGTCGCCAAGGGGGAAGTGCTCGGTATAGTGGCCGACCCATTTGGCAATCAAGAAAGCGAGGTCAAGTCGATGGCCGATGGCATTGTGATTGGCATGAGCCGTCTGCCGTTAGCCAATGAAGGTGAGGCGCTTTATCACATTGCTCGTTTTGATGAGATAGAAGAAGCCGAAACGGCGATTGAGAGCTTTCAATCAAGCCTGACACCGCCCCCGGACGCGCTCTATTAATGTTTGATAAGCGCCATAAAAAAGCTTATTAGCGCAATAGCCAAGCAGTACATGAGATAGCTGGCGGGAAGCAGTTCCTTTGACTATACCTATGAGGGAGTAGTTATCCTAAATTAAAAATAATAAGCACAAAGGTATGATTTGTTTTTATAAAGCGGTGCCTTGAGTGCCGTGCGAGCCGTGACATGGAGGAAAAGCGATGACGAGCGATAAACCCAAGTATACGACGACAGGGGCTGGCATTCCGGTATCCAGCGATGAACACTCTCTTTCGGTAGCCCGGATGGCCCGATTGTACTGCACGATCATTTTCTGATGGAGCAAATGGCGGCTTTCAACCGCGAGATGATCCCCGACCGCCAACCACATGCCAAGGGTAGCGGCGCTTTTGGCCACTTTGAAGTCACCCATGATGTCAGCAAGTACACCAAAGCCAAGTTTCTGAAAAAAGGCACAAAAACAGACGTACTCATTCGCTTCTCAACGGTCGCAGGGGAAAGCGGCAGCCCGGATACTTGGCGTGATCCACGCGGGTTTGCGGTGAAGTTCTATACCGAAGAGGGCAACTTCGACATGGTGGGTAACAATACCCCTGTGTTCTTTGTCCGCGATCCGATGAAGTTCCAGCACTTTATCCACTCGCAAAAGCGCCGCGCCGATAACGGCCTGCGTGACCACGATATGCAGTGGGATTTCTGGACGCTGGTGCCGGAGTCCGCCCACCAGGTGGCCTGGCTAATGGGCGACCGCGGCGTGCCCGCTACGTGGCGGCACATGAACGGTTACTCCAGCCATACCTATATGTGGGTGAACGAGGAAGGTGAGCGGTTCTGGGTAAAGTACCACTTCAAAACCGACCAGGGCATCAAGTGCATGACCCAGGAGCAGGCCGACCAGATGGCCGGTAGCGATGCGGATTACCACCGCCGTGACCTGTTTGAAGCCATCAAACGCGGCGAGTATCCCACCTGGACACTGCAGATGCAGATCATGCCCTTCGAGGACGCCAAAACGTATCGCTATAACCCCTTTGACCTTACCAAGGTGTGGCCCCACGCCGACTATCCGCTGATGGAAGTGGGCAAGCTAACCCTTAATGAAAACCCCTCTGACTTCCATAGCCAAATCAATCAGGCTGCCTTCGAGCCTAACAACATGGTGCCGGGCACTGGGCTTTCACCCGACAAGATGCTGCTGGCGCGCTCAATCTCCTATGCCGATGCGCACCGGGCTCGCTTGGGTGTGAACTACAAGCATATCCCGGTGAATACGCCCAAGTGCCCGGTCAATAGCTATACCCAGGGCGGGGCGATGCGGGTGCATAACGCAACGGACCCAGTATATGCGCCGAACAGCAAGGGCGGCCCCAAAGCCGATGGCGAGCGCTTCCCGGAAGATGCCGTATGGGCGACCAGCGGTGAGCTTGTACGTACTGCCTACACGCCGCGTAAAGACGATGACGACTGGAGCCAACCGCATACGTTGGTGCGTGAAGTAATGGATGACGCCGCACGTGACCGGCTGGTATCCAACGTGGTGGGGCACTTGTCGGGTGGCGTAACAGAGCCAGTACTGGGGCGTGCCTTCGAGTACTGGCGTAATATCGACCAGGAAGTTGGTGAGCGTATCGAAAAAGGCGTACGCGGCAACTAAACCCGCAAACGTGGATTAATCGCCGTCCACCACAGCCCGCTACGTTAAGACGTGGCGGGCTGTTCTTGTTCTGGCATCGGCGCTTGTGATGGCTCGTTAACCAACCCGATAGCATCATCAAACAAGCGTAACCCGGCACCTTCTTTATGTGCGTGCTCCGATAGAAGACGCCGAAAACGCCGCCCGCCTGGGCAACCCTGAAAAAGCCCCAGCAGATGGCGGGTAATATGGTTAAGCTTCGCGCCTTCATCCAACCGCTGCTGAATATACGGGCGAAATGCCCGGGCCGCCTCAACCCGGCTAGCGGCTGGGCTGGGCACGCCATAAAGCAATGTATCTACCTCAGCCAGTAACCAGGGGTTTTGGTACGCTTCACGGCCAATCATCACGCTATCCACACGCTCAAGCTGTGCCTGACACTCTTCAAGCGTTTTAATCCCACCGTTGATGCCGATATGCAGCTTAGGGCGGTCCTGCTTTAAACGATGCACACGCGGGTAATTGAGCGGCGGCACGTCGCGGTTCTCTTTGGGCGATAGACCTTTCAGCCACGCCTTGCGCGCATGCACAGTAAAAATCTCACAACCGGCATCTGCGACTATGTCGATAAAGCGCGCCAGGTCGGCGTCTTCATCCTGCTCATCAATCCCGATACGGCACTTCACCGTAACCGGAATCGAGACTGCCGCCTGCATAGCGCGCACGGCATCGGCGACTTTTTCCGGGTAGCCCATCAGGCAAGCGCCAATCATGTTGTTCTGCACCCGGTCGCTTGGGCAACCTACATTCAGGTTAACCTCGTCATACCCCCACGCCTCAGCAATCGCCGCGCACTCGGCAAGCTCCCCGGCATCGCTACCACCAAGCTGTAAGGCAATGGGATGCTCCACATCGCTATAGCCCAAAAACCGCTCACGCGGCGAGCCATGCAAAATAGCGCCCGTCGTCACCATCTCGGTATACAGCAGCGCCCGCTTGGTTAACGTACGTGCGAACGCCCGATAATCGCGGGTTGTCCAGTCCATCATAGGGGCCACAGAAAAGCGGCGGGCCGCATCTGCTGGGCTTAACTTGTTCATATCAACCATTTGCATCTTTTTGATGTCGTATATAAATACACATATTCAATACCCTTTGATACGGCACATAGGTGTACTTGGTGTACCTGATTCGTACCTTGGTTACGTAATCAGATAATTATCTAAAAAGGGAGTACACCAAAGCGACGTATCAAAAGCGGAAGATTCGTTGGCGGGCAATTGTACGCAAGAAAGGGTAGCCAGTACAAAGCAAGACGTTTTTACCAAGCTGCATGTGGTTGGGCATAGGCATTCGAGAGTGGATTGCTCACATCGCTTCGTCATCGCGTCATTGAATTTTAAAAATAAATGCATCAAAAAAAGCCACCTGTAACAGATGGCCTTTACGGGGTTCTTTGTACAATGCAGGAGCCGTTAAGGTTGCAGGCGTATAAACTACTCGCTTCCTTTCGGGTCGGCTTTATCAGACTGCTGATCGATATTGTCTTTATGAGCGCGCTTTTCTTTAACGACTTGAGCGCCTGGAATGGGCGCTGCTTTGCCTGACGTGTTGTGGCCAGGCTCTGAGCGAGCGTCTGGGCTCTTCTGGTTATCAACGTTTTCATCTGGCCGATAAGGGGGCGGCTCATCATGGTGAGACGCTTTTTGGGCGGCATCATCGCCACGAGGAGTATCTTTATTGACGACCTCTTTGGCTTTTTGAGTTTCTTCACTCTTGTTGCGCTGTTTATCCTGTCCATGGTTCATGACGTACTCCTTTGCGTTCCGAGCCTTCGCTTTGAAAAAGCCAACGTGGCTCTTTCTGCTTACAGCGTAGAACAGCCCTCTGAAACCTGCAGGCCCAAAAAAGTACGGTTAGATGCTTTTGTATAATGTACCCCCGCCCATATCGCCGCCCCACCACGCATCAGTTACCTTCCATAGAAAACGGATACCATAAACACTTGGCCAATGGATGGCCGAGTGTTTATTTAAAGAACTCATGTGCTCTTACGGGCTCTAGTCAGTTCTGCCATAGCGACGCGCGCAAGAAAACCGCTTCGCGTTTTATCCCCGGGGTGGCTGGCCACAAAGTCATCAATTTGCTTGAGCAGGAGGTCGGGCAGAGTGACGTTGATTTTGTGACTTTTGCCGAGGTAGGGGGTTAGATATCCGCCACAGCCCAGATCCAACCCTCGAAATCCGGGTTATCCATATGATGCTCTATGGACGTAGCTTCGGGAATGGGATCGCCATATTCCACGGCCACTTCCAGCCAACCCTCGATCGACTCCTTGGCGTTAATCATCGCCTCTTCAAACGTATCGCCTGCTGAGTGGCAGCCGGGCAGATCGGGCACTGCCACGCCATAGGCATGATCTTTGTCGCCGCGTTCAATGGCAATGGGAAACAACATGCATTGACCTCCGTTAGTAGGGGCAGTAGTGGCCAGTCTCATTCAAGGCCAGCACTTTTTCTGATTCCTTTAACCAGCCCGATTTTTAAATCCTTTTAGGGTGTGGCACGGTCACTGTGCCGGGCTTGGTCGGATGTCTGAAGTGGTGGTGGCTGCCTTTTATTCTGACAAGCTCCCAGCCATCCGCCTCCTGCCCCTTTATTTTGAGCTCGGGGTTATTGTAACCCTGAGAGGCCATTAGGTCGCATTTATAACCTGATAACTACAAGGTCTTGAAGTTGTGCGTGATCTTTGATCGCCGTACCAGCCCATGGTCTGTAGTCGCTAATAGTCGGTGGTTCTGGCTGAATGCTTACCCGTCCCGTTGTGAGCGTCAATCCAGGCTCTGCAAGGTACTATTCAAGGTACTATTAAAGTAGGTGTAACGATTACGCCACTACTTACGCAGATACTAAAGTCACCCAAACATGCTCATAAGCGATAGATAGCGCGACGCCCATCAACAGCACCGCCATTATCTGATTAAAGCGTTTAAAGAAGGCGGGGTTGTCAATTCGGTTACCGACCAGGCTGCCTATCCACATGTAGCTTCCAGGGGCGCCTGCGGCCAGTAGCGCTAATCCCATCGACCAAACTACCAAGCCAGGCCCTTGAATGCCCGCCGCGGGAAACTGCAGTGTGGCGATGGGGAGTGTCGCCACGATCCCTTTGGGGTTGAGTAGTTGCAGAATGAGCCCGTCACGATAGCGAAGAGTGAGTGGCGAGCTGGATACGGCATTAACGTCAATGCGCGCCCTCGCAATGTGTATGGCAAGGTAAATAATATAACCGCAGCCGAAAACGCTAACCGCGATGAGTAGGCGTCCATCAATCCACGCAGCACCCGCCCAGCCGAAGAGTAAAAACAGTAATAGCATCGCCGTGCCCACGCCCAGGCAGAAACCCAGCGACGTTTTTGTCTGCCCATTAACGCCTGTATTTAACCCCATCAGGTTCACAGGCCCAGGCGAATACATGATGCCCACGGCATAAGCGATAATAGCTAACATAAAAGCTCTCTGGTTAGTCGTTAAGGTGGTGCTGGTATTGGTGGGGAGTAAGGCCATAAATACGTTTAAAGCGACGGTTGAAATGGCTAAGGTCGGTAAAGCCATAGCGAAACGTCACCTCACTAAGCGATGCGCCTTTTTCAAGTGCGCTGCACGCCGCATTAACCCGGCAGTTGATGACGTACTGGTAGGGAGTGATGCCCAACTGCTGACGAAACAGTCGCAAGAAATGAAACTTCGAAAGGTGTGCCGCTTGGCTAATCGCTTCAAGCGAGAGGTCAGTGTCCAGGTGCGCATGGATATACTCTTTGGCCAATCCGAGAAGTGCATCGGGCCTGCTAGAGGTATGCCCAGGCTGGTAAGCACCGCCTAGTTGGGTGATTCGTTCAACAACGTGATAGAGCGCGTTTTCCTGGTCGATCTGGCTGCCGGTTGATGTGGTAATCAATCGGGCAACGTTGGTTATCCGCTCGCGTAGCGCCATGTCTTGTACCAGCGTACTGTCGAATCGAAAGTGGGATGCTGTTTCCTGCCCCAGGGCGTCGTCAAATAGGGCCTTAACTTGAGTGGGGTGAACGTACAGCATGACGTAGTCGAGCGTGCGGTCGCCGCCTGGTTGGCCGTCGTGAACGTCATCCGGGTTAAAGATAATTACATTACCCGGTGGGCTACGGTGATATTGCCCACCGCTGAAAAAGTCCTGGCGACCTGACAGCGTCACCCCAAAGGCGTACTCCTCATGCGCATGAGGGTCATAGCGAAAATCGAACATCGCTGCCTGTAGCGTTTTCAGCGTGGGGATGTGCTGGCTTTTAGTGAACTGAAAGCGGCTTGCCGATTTTCCCATTGCTAAGCCTCCGTCTATCCAAATGTCATTGCGCTAGTTTAACGCTCACGTGTTAGCGCAGCTTGTACAAAATTGCGCTTTATCAGTGTCGGTTACTCCTTTCGTGCCTGCCCATTCTCGTCCCGCTACCCTCATGCCGTGTTGTCTGGTAATTTCAGACGTATCTACTAAGCCTTCGTTAAAAGGATAGCTCCCCATGTTTACCGGCCTGAGTGCATTTCCATTAACGCCCATGCACGAGCAGGGGATTCGTGAAAACGAGTTTTCCCGTTTAGTGGAACGTTTGGCCGAGGCGCGGGTGGATTCTATCGGCGTGCTGGGTTCAACCGGAAGCTATGCATATCTCAGCCGGGAGGAGAGGGGGTGCGTGACTCAACTGGCGGTAGAAAGCGCAGGCGATGTACCGGTGATTATCGGTATTGGCGCATTGCGCACACGAGACGTGTTGACGCTTGCCGAAGACGCCCAGAAAGCGGGCGCTAGCGGCGTATTGCTGGCGCCGGTTTCCTATCAAACGCTGACCGATGACGAAGTGTTTAGCCACTATGAAGCGGTCTGCCGTTCATTAAGCGTACCGCTGTGTGTTTACGATAATCCGGGCACAACGCACTTTACGTTCAGCGATGAGCTGCATGGACGTATTGCCCAGTTGCCTCAGGTCCGCTCGATCAAGATTCCACCGGTCAGCATGAATCTCAACGCTGCTCGCGAGCGGGTTGATCGGTTGCGTGCTTTGATTCCGGAGGATGTCACCTTGGGGATAAGCGGTGACGTCGTCGCGGCCACCGGCCTAACGGCGGGGTGCGATAGTTGGTATTCCGTGCTGGGCGGGTTATTTCCTGAAACGGCGCTGGCGATAACGCGAGCAGCCCAGGCGGGTGACTTTAAAATAGCGCAGCGCCTTTCTGATCAGCTAGAACCTTTCTGGGCGCTGTACCGTGAATACGGAGGAAGCTTACGGGTTATCGCCACCGCCGCCGAGATCCTTGGCAAGGTCAGCACGCCTTGCTTGCCGCTGCCGCTAAACACGTTCCAAGGCAGTCGGCGCGCAAGAGTCGAACAGGTGATTGAAGAGCTCGATCTACGTTAGGCGAAAGCATCAAAACGCCCAGTAAACGCTGGGCAAATGCGTATTTAACGTGTTACTCGACAAGCTCAATCAACCGATCCGGATAGTCGGTAAACAAGCCGTTCACGCCCCAGTCGATGAGCTGCTGCATGTGATCGGTATCGTTCACTGTGTAGATGTGTACCGCCAAGCCGTTATCCTGAGCCTGGCGAATGAACGCTTCGTCGACCACCTGCTCGCCTTCATAACGGTAGTTCGACCCTAAGCCTACTGCGTAATCGGCCACGGCTTGAAAGTGCTCGTCGGTGATGTCCGGTGCTCCCGGCGTGGTGCCTCTCCACTCAACCAAACGTTCACTGTCCTCTGTGCTGGGGGAGTACCACACCAACTGAATCAGTGGGATATCGTCGTTCAGTTCGTGAATCTTGAGCAGGCTCTCCTGCTCAAACGACTGAACCAGAACGCGTCCGGTGTTGATCATATCAAACGCTTCCAGGCGCTTAACAAGCGCCGCTTCAACGCCAGGGTTCAACTGGGGCGACTTGGTTTCCAAGTAGTAGCGGGCGTTCTGACCAAAACGGTTGAAAACCTCTTCAAGCGTTAATATCTCGGCACCCATAAACGCCTCATCCGCCAGGTCAGGATAAGCGTCGTTAAACCAGGCGCCCGCATCCAGGTTGTTGAGCTCGGCAAGCGTATGATCGTTGATGCGGCCTTCGCCGTTGCTGGTGCGCTCAAGGGTATTATCGTGAAAGGCCACCAATTCGCCATCGGCGGTCATCTGAATATCCAATTCCAGATAGTCCGCTTCCCATTCATGGGCCAACGCCAGTGCTGCCATGCTGCTTTCCGGGGCATAGCCGCTTGCACCGCGATGGGCAATCACCTGAAACGACGCTAGATCTTTTAGCTGTTGCTCCAGCGGAGACGTTTCTGCTAATGCAGTCGGGGCGGTAATGAAAGCGAAAAGGCCTAGAGAAAGGGATGTTTTTAGTGAATAGCGTGGCATTAGGCTTCCTTTTTTAAGGATGGGTTATGCCCCTACCCGTTTTAATAAGCGATGCCAAACGGGGGTGACTACTTATCGAGTAACAGAATAAAAGGAGCTGTAGCATGAAAAATAATCTAAATATCTTAATGTTGTAGAGCGTCAGGCTTTTGATAAAAGAACGGTAAAGCGCCTAAATTAACTCGAAGAAACCTGCCAAAACCGAGGGCTTAACTCAATGATGTTTCAAGAAGTTCAGGAAGGTTGAGTACCGCACGTAAAATGGCTTCTTCGCTCTGTGCTAAATGTTCAAGCATAAGCTTTGCTGCTTGCTCACCTTGCCCAGTATTAAGTGCCTCTAAAATATGTGTGTGATCATCGCTCCAATCCTTTTTACCTTGGCCGTACACCATGCTGACGTAAGCAATTCGCATATGATCATCTGATAGTTCTTCAAGCAGTCGCGTTAAACGTTGGTTGCCTGCCACTTGAGCAATCAAGCAGTGAAACTGGTGATTAGCATATGAATAAGCGATCATTTGAGCAGGGTTTTCATGATCATAAGTAGCTTTGCAGCAATGGCGCAGCTGTTCGAGAGTTTTGCTATCCAGGTGACCAGCAGCCATGCGACAAAGCTCAGGCTCTACAAGTCGACGTATATGATAGCTGTCGCGAATGCTCTTGATGGTAATGGAAGCAACTGTATAGCCAAGACGCCCCTGATTAATAATTAACCCCTGTTGGGCTAGGCGTGCCAAGGCATGGCGAATAGCTGCTTTACCAATTGGGTAATGTTCTGTTAGCCAAGCCTCGGTAATTGAGGCACCTGGCTTCAAATGACAAGAAATAATATCGTGTTTTAACGTTTCGAAAGCTTGAGTATTGAGACTGATTTTATGAGTAGTTGCCATGAAACTGTTCCGTGTTAACCGCAAGGCGGTGCTCTTGAGCACCGCCTCATTCTAGCATCTACCTAAGGAGGCTTGTTGGTTGCTTAAAGTATTGATAGCAGAACAAACGTGGTCATAATGGCAGCGCCACAGATAAGCGTCCACATCACACAATAGCCCATGATGTCACGCGCCGACAGGCCTGCTACACCAAGCAAAGGTAGCGCCCAGAAAGGCTGCATCTGATTGGTCCAGGCATCTCCCCAGGTAAAAGCCATAATCGTTTGCGGGATGTCAGCACCCAGTCGTTGGGCGGCCTCCAGCATAATGGGCCCCTGAATAGCCCATTGCCCCCCGCCAGACGGAATGAAAATATTGACGATACCGGCCGAGATAAAGGTAATAATCGGAAAGGTATGTACATTGGCAATATCGACGAACCAGGTTGCCATGCTATCAGCCAGACCTGAGACTTTGACCATTCCCGCGATACCTGCGTAAAGAGGGAATTGAAGAATAATACCACGGCACGCTAGAATACCTTCCTTGACCGCTGCCCCGAGACTTGCCGGGCTGGGTTGCAATATGAGGCCGATGGAAAGAAAGATCAGAATCACTAAGTTGAGATTGAGTGTAAAACCTAATTGATGAAAATTGACCGCCAAATAACCAATCGGTAATAGGGCGAGAATCAGATTGGGCAGCCGGTTGTGTTCAAGTTTCTCGACCCAAGGCATTCCTCGTGTATCGACTTTTTCGACGGTGTTGTTGAGCGGCTCTCCCTTATATTGCTTGATTTCGCTAGCTTCTGGTTTAACGCGGGAGAACACAAAGTACAGAAGGCCCAGAAGTACTAGGGAAAGGGCGATGTTCCACCAGGCATAGAGGGTTTCGGTGATAGGAATAATACCCACCACATCCTGCATAAAGTTGCCTTCTGAGGCCATCAATAACGGGATCGATGCCGTTGTGCCGCGAATAATCTCCCCCGAATAGGCGGCGGCTACCGCCAGAGGAAAGTGCAGTCCAGGCACTCTGCGAGCCATCTCGCGGGCCAAAAAGGCCCCAACGATCATGCCGAAACCCCAGTTGATGTAGAACGTTACCATTGAAACAACGGCGACAAGACCAGCAGCCTGGCCCGCTGTTTTAGGCACAGAGGCAAGCCGGTCGATCATGCGAGCGATGATCGGTGTTTTTGCCATGACGAAGCCCGTCAGTAATATCAACGACATTTGCATGGCAAATTGGTAAAGGTTCGAAAACCCATCGCCCCAGCCATTTAACATGGTATGAGCGCTTTGTCCTTCGAGCAGCATACCCATTAAAAAAACTGCAACGCTAAGGGCAATGGCCAAGAGCAGTGCATTAGGTAGGCAGGTTTGAACAAACTTCAGACAAAGCCGTGTCAACGTTTGCATATAAAGACCCTATTCGTTTGTTTTATGAAGTGTTATGGCTGAGCGCTCTAAACAACGATTATTTTTAGGGTGCCCTCAACCTAGTGAGAGCACGTCTTTAGTGTTTTATGAGCGGGGCATGATCGGAAGCTCGATAGCCGACGCATGCAAAGCATTTCGGTGGATATCAATCGTGGGTATGACACCGTCCGGAATACGTGAAAAATGATCGCTGTCGGCTAACGCAATAGCGATACGCAACCGATGGCCTGCTTTGAAAAGCCAGGATGTAGGCAACAAATCAAACGCAATTTCGCTGCATTCGCCAGGAATCAGATAACGAGCATCACGTTCGTTGAAACTATGATTTGGCCCAATGGCTGGCAGGTTAGGATGGCTTTCCGCAATGCGCCGATGTAGCGCTCGGAATACCCCTTCAGTGACATAAGCGGCGCGACCATTCTCATCGATATCCTCGATATAGACGAACAGAGCGCAATCTTGTGTATCGCTTTGCAGGTTCAGCCGGATAACCGGGTGGCCGGTTAGCTCCATATCGGCTGTCAGCGTGTCGGTGGTATAGCACAGCATTCGCTCATCACGACCATGCCAATCCGCATAGTAGTGTTCAACGTTCTGAGCATAGAGCCGGTTATAGCGAGACTGATTGCCCGTTCCGCAGCGATAATCGCCTACGTAACGATCACTACCGTGCAGGGCGTTAGGGGTTGCCTCGCTAAGCTTATGTCCTTCCTGAAAATAGAGCGTCCGCCATTGGGTACTTGCAGGCGGCCACTCGGAAGCTGATTTCCAGCGTTCTTCGCCAACGGTGTAGTAATGCACTGGAAGTTCGTTGCGTAAACCGGTGTCCAAATCCATCAAGTGTTCGTCGAAGAAACGCAGTGTTTCCGACAAGGCTTTGGACTGCGGTTGCGGCTCGTGTCGGTAAGGGCTGGATCCTGAACGGCCACCATGATCCCAAGCCCCCAGCATTAGGCGCTTTTGCGGATTTTGCTGCCACTCATAGCGAAGCGCGGCACCGCGAGCATAGTGGCCATCCATCCAACCCGAGATGGTATACACCGCTGTTTGATGGTCCGCTTTGCGATTGGCATAGTAATAGGGGCTGATAATGGCAGAGCTAAAGTCCGGGTCGGTATGCAGGGGGCGGTCACGAAATGGGAACTGATGAACAAAGTCCGCCATATCAAAGTTAGCCGTATGGTCTTCAAGCGCAGCCTTTAACTGGCGGCCATTGGTATCACCATCGACAGGGGCAGGGCCGTCATAGTGCTCCCCTTTGAAATACGGGAATTTGTCTCGATCCTCGGCCGCATTGTCATCTAGCGCATCCATCAGGTTGCCGTACTCTTTCACTAAGCGGCGGCACATTACCCCGCCTGGGTAGAGCTGGTTCGACCAAGTATCCCATACCGATGAGTGAGGCACGATTGCCTTGACCGCTGGGTGTGCCCAAGAGGCTGTAAAGTCGGCAGCAGCTCCCAGATACGAGATGCCGGTTATACCAATAGCGCCGTTACACCAATCCTGCTGGCTAACCCAATCAATAATTTCCAGGTAATCCCCACGTTCCTTGGGCGAACGAAGCCCCGTACGAACCCCAAACGATGCGCCGCTACCACGCACATCTACCGCGGCAAGGGCGTAGCCCCGAGAAAGAAGCAAGGACCTAAAAACGGCGATATTGGGGCAATCTTCAACACCTTCTGGCGCGCCCGGTTTTAGCTTCATGCGTCGATAATAGGGCGTGAAAAAAGCGATCACTGGGAAGCGATTATCATCTTCCTGAATGCCTGGCAAGTGGATATCAATAGCGATATCGATGCCGTCACGCATTGTGAGATAGCGCGATATCAGGCGCTGCCCCTCATAGCTTGGAGATCGCTTTTCCAGCCAGGATTCAGGCTTAAATAGAGGTGTATTCGCCATGCTAAGGCTCCGTTTTTATGTTTAGTATTTTTGAGATGTTGTATTTATTATTTTGACATGTCAAATAAATGATTTTGAAATTTTTATCAGCTGCTACTGATGAATTAACGCAATTGTACGAGCGCTAGTGGAAAGGGGAGAGACGGTCTATTAAGCAGGAAAATATAGGCTGAAGGTTTTTTATTAAGCTTTAACAATCTGTTAGAAGGAGGGCGAGTATTGGCGGCGGGCAATACTCATTTAAGCGAAAGAGTGCTACGTCTGATAAGGAGGTGGTGAAAAAGGGTGGCGAGATTAAATATTATTAACGCTGACATGCTATGTATCTTGGCGAAAGAGCATGCTTTATAGAATCTCAGCTTCAGCGTTATTTAGGGGGGCTGGGCGCTAAGGCGGTTAATTAACATCTGTGCTTCTTTGCGGAAGGTCAGTCTCACAAACTGAATATGCTGATAGTGTAGGTTCACCATAAAATTCATCATCTGGCGTGCCTTGCCAGTCAGCGCGCCAGAAAAGCGGATCAAGCTGAATATGGGGAATGCCCAGAGCATGGGATAATTGATGGGAGAGCGTGCTTTTACCGCTGCCGCTGCTGCCCACAACGTTGATTTTCATGATGAAGCCCTGTTTAAGCGGCGCGCCAGTTTACGTAGGTAGAGAGCGCTGGACAAACCTGCATCGCTTTTGGTATCCCGCTCGTTGTAAGGTATACGTTATTGGTCGTTTGACGAATATGGCGACGCGAATGAGGTAAATAAGAGCGAAAACGTAAGGCGATGCGCTATTACCTTACATTATTACCTTTCTTCAATTAACAAGGAGCGCAGCGTGGATACGTTGACTTGGCTGACCTACGTGGGCGTCATCTTTGCCTTGATCATTTTTCCGGGGCCGGTGGCGCTGCTTTGTACAAGCCATGGGCTTAAGTTTGGCCGAAAGTACACGACCGCGACCGTGCTGGGCGGCGCCTTGTCTTCATTGGTCCTGATGATGGTTTCTTCACTGGGGTTGGGCGCCATTCTGGCCGCTTCGGAGAGTGCCTTTTATATTCTGAAACTGTTCGGTGGGGCTTATCTGATCTACTTGGGTATCGCGGCCTGGCGGGATTCCTCGGGGATCGATATTCAGAGCCCTTCAGCCGCTGGCAAGCAGCGTATACCGATGAAAACCCTCTTTCGACGTGGTTTTATGGTAGGCATCAGCAATCCCAAGGATCTGTTGTTCTTCGCTGCGCTCTTTCCCAACTTTATCGATGTCAGCCAGCCGCAGCTGATTCAGTTCGTGATACTGGCCGTGACCTGGCTGGTGATCGATTTTACCCTGATGTCGACCTACGCAGGACTTGGCTCCAGCATTAGCCGCTGGTTTCAAAGCCCGCGCCGCTACAAGCGCTTCAATCGCGCCACCGGCGGCCTGTTTATCGCCGCCGGGGGAACGTTAATGGTGTCCAACCAGTAAAGAGGTGTTATTAATCCTGCTGCTTATACATTGACGCCCTTCATACCTTCTGCGGTATAGCGATCACCGACGACCGGCAGGCGCTCGGTGGCCGCTTCCAGCTGCTGCTGTTCCTCGGTGGTCAGCGTTATCTGCGTGGCGGCTGTATTCTCCTCAAGGTAGCGCAGCTGTTTGGTTCCGGGAATTGGAACTATGTTGGAGCCTTTAGATAGCAGCCAAGCTAGTGACAGCTGGGCGGGCGTGCAGCCTTTTTGCGTGGCCAACTCAGCGACCACATCCGCCAATCGACGGTTAGCGTCTAAGGCTATTTCACTAAAACGCGGCAGGTTAGGGCGAAAATCCCCTTCGCTGAAATCCGCTGACGCCTGAAACCTGCCGGTTAAAAATCCTCGGCCAAGCGGCGAATAGGGCACAAAGCCAACCCCCAATTCATTACACGCAGGCAGTACTGTTTGTTCAACGTCGCGGGTCCAGAGTGAATATTCGGTTTGTACGGCGGTAATCGGATGAACCGAATGTGCCCGGCGTAGCGTATCCGCACTAACCTCACACAGCCCAATACGCGCAATCTTGCCTGCCTTAACCAGCTGTACTAAGCCTTCCATTGTCTCTTCAACGGGTTCATCGGGATTAAGGCGATGGACATAATAAAGGTCAATTTTCTCAACACCCAGCCGCCGTAGTGATGCCTCGCAGGCGGTACGGGCGTAGTCGGCACTGTTGTTCAAGCTGCGCTTATACTCACCGGGGTTGCGCACAATGCCAAACTTGGTCGCGATCTGAATATTGGATGACCGGCTCGCTAGAAAGCGGCCCAGCAACTCCTCATTATGGTGCGGCCCGTACATATCCGCGGTATCGAAGAAGTCGATACCCAGCTCTACGGCGCGCGCAAGCACCCGCAGCGACTTACTGTCATCGCGGGGGCCGTAAAATTCGCTCATGCCCATGCAGCCCAGACCAATGGCAGAAACAGACAGGTCAGTACCCAGCATGCGTTTTTCCATGGTGTCTCTCCTTAAGTCGCCAATAGGTAGTTATTGAGTTATTGAGTAATGGAAAGACAGCGTGGCATTATCCATTAATGAAAAAAATGAACGATATAGGTAAAGAGATTTCCGATTTTGAAAAACACATGCCACGTGGCTGGGTGTGGGACGATACGCGTACCTTTTTAGCGGTAGCCCGCCACGGCACGCTAAGCGGCGCAGCAGCGGAGCTGCATTTAGGCATCGCCACGCTTTCCCGACGTATCGAACGGCTTGAGCAAGCGTTGCATTTGCCGCTTTTTGTACGCCAGCAGTCGGGCTATCAGCTAACCGAAGAGGGGGCTGGGCTAATCGAAAAGGCTGAAGCGCTGGAAGCTGCCGCAGCTGCATTTACCACTGGCGTTTCCATGCAGGCGCAGATGACCGGCCGAGTGCGTTTGGCCACCGCAGAAAACCTGGCAACCGAGCTTATTTTGCCCGCTTTACCCGAATTCCGCAGGCAGTACCCCGGTATTACGCTGGAGCTTGTCACGGACATTAGTACCGTTAACCTGCACCGTCGCGATGCGGATCTAGCCATCAGAATGGTCAAACCCGAGCGAGGGCACGTTACGCTTCGCCGGATTGGTACATTGGGCTACGGACTTTACGGTAGCGTTGATTACGTCGCGCAGCGTAAGTCCAGCCCCGATGCTGGCGACTATGATTCTGATGCTTTTATCACTTGGGGCGAAATGCAGTCACACCTGCCTGCCGCGCAGTGGAGCGAGCGAATTTTGCAGGGGCGGGAGCCTGCTTTAACTACCACCTCGGTATCGACCCAAGTAGCAGCCGCCAAAGCCGGGCTTGGATTGGCTGTACTGCCTCATTTTGTAGCGCTGAATGCTGGGCTTGTTTGTGTGACTTCAGCGCTTGGTGCTGATCAGCCTATTTACCTTGTTATCCAAGCTGACGTGACTCAATCAGGCCGAATTCGTGCCGTAGCAGATTTTATGGCTGATCTGGTTACCAGGAATCGCACATGCTTGAGTGGATCATAGCCATGGAGAATGCTTATGGTTAGCACATGGTCATGGAACACATCCACAACGTCTGGAGCCAGGTCATCCCTCTCTGGAAAAGCGAGAATGTTAGTCTCGAAAGCGTTATGGCGGCCTGGAATGACACCGGCCCATTTGATGCAACTGGCTCCTGTTTCAGGCAATGGCGTTGCTTTTTTGCATGCACGGTTATAGCCGTTAAAAACTCATATTTAAAATAAGAATATAAAATAGTTTTTTTATGCTTTTTTGTGGATTTTGAATGCTCTAATATAGCCACCTTTTTTACGCTGGACCATAGGCAGGGCCTGCGTTGGCCCGTTAGCGATTGATAGGGAAGCCACCATGGGTGAGCAAATGAGCGAGCAACAAGGCGCGCACTTCAAGCGCAGTATGCAGACGCGCCACTTGGTAATGCTCTCGTTAGGGGGCGTGATTGGCACCGGGCTGTTTTTAAGTTCCGGCTATACCGTGCAGCAGGCAGGGCCGACTGGGGCCGTGCTGGCCTATCTGGTAGGTGGCATTGTTGCCTGGTTGGTGATGATGTGTCTGGGAGAGCTGGCGGTGCATATGCCGGATTCCGGTGCCTTCAGTGCCCACGCCAGCCGCTATATTGGCCCTGGTACCGGCTATATGGTGGCTTGGATGTACTGGCTCACCTGGACGGTGGCGCTGGGGTCGGAGTTTACCGCGGCAGCGGTGTTTATGGGACGCTGGTTTCCTGATATCCCCGGCTGGTACTGGAGCGGGCTGTTCGCAGCTATTGTGTTTGGAGTGAATGCGTTTACCTCACGCTTCTTTGCCGAGTCCGAGTTCTGGCTGTCGTTGATCAAGGTAATTGCGGTGGTGGTGTTTGTGATCGTCGGGGCAGGCGCGATTATTGGCTGGGTGCCGCTGCAGGACTCAAGCGGCGCTGCGGTAGCATCGCCGGGGCTTTCGGCCTTTTGGGGCGAGGGCGCCATGTCGCCGAGTCTGTTGGCGATCGGCACTACGTTACTGGCGGTGATGTTCGCGTTTTCCGGCACGGAGCTTATTGGTATTGCCGCCGGGGAAACCGTGGACCCGGCGCGCAATGTGCCCAAGGCGATCCGCGCCACGCTGTGGCGGCTGATTCTATTTTTTGTGGGTACCATCATCGTGATTGCGGCATTGCTGCCCCAAAGCCAGGCCGGGCTTAGCCAAAGTCCCTTCGTCGCGGTATTCCAGCGCCTGGGCGTGCCCGGGGCGGCGGACATCATGAACTTTGTGATCATCACCGCGCTGCTCTCGGCGGCCAACTCCGGGCTTTATGCCTCATCACGCATGCTTTGGACGCTGTCGGATCAAGGCACTTTGCCCAAGTCGCTGGGTCGGCTCAACAAGCGCGGCATCCCGATGAATGCGCTGCTGCTCAGCATGATCGGCGGCTTCGGTGCACTGTTTTCAAGCGTCTACGCACCGGAAACCGTCTACCTGGTGCTGGTCTCGATTTCTGGCTTGGCCGTGGTAGTGGTGTGGATGGCGATTGCGCTCAGCCAGCTCAACTTCCGCCGCCACTATCTGCGCGAAGGCGGGCGGCTTGAAGACCTGGTCTACCGCACGCCGTTCTACCCCTGGGTGCCGCTGATCGCGTTTGCGGCTTGTCTGGCGGCGTGCATCGGTATTGCGTTTGATCCGCAGCAGCGCGTGGCGCTCTACTTCGGGGTGCCGTTCATCGGCCTGTGTTACCTGGCGTATTTTCTGCACCATCGTAAGGTCGTTCAATCCCCTGTCCACCTGAATACCGCGGCTGAGGAGAAAAGAGTATGAGTGAATCAAATCCGATCAAGGCTCTGTTGGCGGACGCACCCTTTATGGTCATCGACGGGGCGCTTGCCACTGAGCTGGAAGCGCTGGGCTGTGATCTCAATGATAGCCTGTGGTCGGCGCGCCTGCTGGCTCAGGCGCCGGAGAAGATTCGCCAGGTGCATCAGGCGTATTTCGAAGCCGGTGCCGACTGTGCCATTACCGCCAGCTACCAGGCCACGGTGCCCGGTTTTATGCAAGCGGGAATGACCGCCCAGCAGGCGCGGGAGCTGATTCAGCGGTCGGTCACGTTGGCGCAGCAGGCGCGCGATGCGGTGTGGCAGCCGGGGCAAACCGACCGCCCCAAGCCGCTGGTGGCCGCGTCCGTTGGCCCGTATGGCGCTTATCTAGCAGATGGCAGCGAGTACCGCGGCGGCTATGATCTGGATCGTGCCGGGCTGGTTGAGTTTCATCGCGAGCGTTTCGAGCTGCTGCTGGCCTCGGGCGCTGATCTGCTTGCGGTAGAAACTCTGCCCTCACTAGAGGAGGCGTTGGCAATCACTGATCTGTTGGCTGAACACCACGGCGCCCAAGCCTGGGTGACCTTCTCGGCCAAGGATGGTGAACATATCAGCGATGGAACGCCGATTGAGGCGTGTGCCGCAGCACTGGCCAACTGCCCGGGCGTGGCAGCGATTGGCATAAACTGCACCGCGCTTGCGCATATCGAATCATTGGTCGCGGCGATCAAACGCCAGTGTGACCTGCCTGTGCTGGTGTACCCCAACTCGGGCGAGCTGTATAACGCGGCGACCAAAACCTGGCACCCGGCACCGTGTGATCACACCGCCACGGGGCCTTCTGGCTTGGCCCAAGGGGTGGAGCAGTGGTTGGCAGCAGGGGCTGCGGGTATCGGTGGCTGCTGCCGTACAACACCTGATGATATTCGGGCACTGGCCCAGTGGCGGCAGTCGCTTTAGTTGGCCAGGGGGGTGGGCTTTTCCCGCGTTAAAAGTGTGAAGCGCCCAACTCCCGCTTAAGCCATTCGGCCAACTGCTCACTACGCTGGCTGTTGTGGTGGCGGGGTAGCCACAGGCAGAGCTTGGCGGGGGTTTCGATAAATCCCCAGGGCGCGGTGAGCCGTCCATTTTTCAGGTCATCTTCTACCAATAGCCTTGGCGCAATCGCCACGCCTAAGCCTGCCACGGCGGCTTCGATTAAATAGTAGAGATGACCAAACCCTTGGCCTTTACCCAAAGCCTCTTCAAGAGTCGCCAGCTCAAGCCCTTGAGCGCGGCCCCATTGTGGCCAAGCCTGGGGGCGAGAAGCGGTGTGTAAAAGCTTGCTGGAAAAGAGCGTCTCGGGTTGTTCGGAATCAAGCTTTGCTTCCAAGTGAGGGCTTGCCACCGCGCAAATCTGCTCGGCCATTAGCTCGACGACGTCTACCTCCGCAGGCCAGGGCGGCTCGGAAAAGGCCAGGGTAGCACTGATATTTTCCTGCTTGGCGGGCAGTTCACTTTCGCTCACTACGACCTGCAGTTTGAGCTGGGGCAGGTCGCGCTGCAGACGGTCCAGCCTGGGAATCAACCAGCGCGCCAGCAGGCTGCCGGGGCAGGCGAGGGTAAAGGGCGCTTCTTCTACATCACGCTTGAGATCCGCGCAACTATCGCGCAAGCGGGTAAACGCCTCGCCAATGCCATGATAAAGCCGTTCACCGTGGTGAGTTAGCTCAATGCCACGGCCCGCTTTGGCAAACAGCGCCACGCCGAAATGTTCATCCAGGCTACGCAGCTGGCGACTAACGGCACCGTGGGTCACGCTTAGCTCATCGGCCGCGGCTGTCACGCTGCCTAGCCGGGCGGTGGCCTCAAAGGCGCGCAGGGCGCTTAAGGGGGGCATGCTCTGTTGCATTGAATGTTGACTCCAGCTCACATATTGATGACATCTTATCGATTTTTATCCCCGCCTGCTTGCGCTACTTTCAATGCAACTGTTACTCCGCTTTGAGAGGTCATCATGAACCAACCTGCGATCCAGCCTGATATTAACGGCCTGTTTGGCCAATTCGGCGGCCGTTTTGTTGCCGAAACGCTGATGCCGCTGATTCTTGAGCTGCAAGCCGAATACGACGCTGCTAAAGACGACCCCGAATTCCAGCGCCAGCTCGCCTACTTTCAAAGCGACTACGTAGGGCGCCCCAACCCGCTCTATTTTGCCGAGCGGCTGACCGAGCACTTTGGCGGCGCAAAGATTTATCTCAAGCGTGAAGAGCTAAACCATACCGGCGCGCACAAGATTAATAACTGCATCGGCCAGGTGCTGCTGGCCAAGCGCATGGGCAAAAAGCGCATCATCGCTGAAACCGGCGCCGGTATGCACGGCGTGGCTACGGCCACGGTGGCGGCGCGGTTTGGTTTGTCCTGCGTGATTTACATGGGCTCAACGGATATCGAGCGCCAGCAGCCCAACGTGTTTCGCATGAAGCTGCTGGGCGCTGAAGTGATCCCGGTCACTTCCGGCACTGGTACGCTGAAAGATGCCATGAACGAAGCGCTGCGCGATTGGGTCACCAACGTGGATGACACCTTCTATATTATCGGCACTGTGGCCGGGCCGCACCCGTATCCCGCCATGGTACGTGACTTCCAGGCGGTGATTGGTCACGAAACCCGCGCGCAAATGCAGGAAAAAGAGGGCCGCCTGCCGGATTCGCTAGTGGCTTGTATTGGTGGCGGCTCCAACGCCATGGGACTGTTCCACCCATTCCTGAACGATGCCTCAGTCGAGATGATTGGCGTTGAAGCAGGCGGCAAGGGCGTTGAAAGCGGCCAGCATGCGGCAAGCCTCAACGGCGGTGCGCCGGGCGTGCTTCACGGTAACCGTACCTATCTGTTGCAGGATGAGGACGGCCAGATTATTGATGCCCATTCGATTTCGGCGGGCCTGGATTACCCCGGCATCGGCCCGGAACACGCGTGGTTGCACGAGCAGGGGCGCGTTGAATATGTATCGGCCACCGACGATGAAGCGCTTGAAGCCTTTCAGACGTGCTGCCGTCTGGAGGGGATCATCCCCGCCCTTGAAACGGCCCACGCGTTGGCCGAAGTCGCCAAGCGGGCACCGAAACTCCCCAGCGACCACCTGATGGTGGTTAACCTGAGCGGGCGCGGTGACAAAGATATGATGAGCGTAGCCCACTACCTGGGAGAAAAATTCAAATGAGCGCATCTGTTCAAAAGAGCGAATCTATTCACCAGAGCGCACATAAGGAGACTTCCATGAATCCCAACTCGCGTCTTGCAGCACGCTTTGCCGCGCTCAAAACCGAAAACCGCCCGGCGCTGGTGAGTTATCTCACCGCAGGCGACCCAGATATGGCGACATCGCAACGCATTCTTGAGGGCCTGCCCGCTGCCGGTGTGGACGTGATTGAGCTGGGTATGCCGTTCAGCGACCCCATGGCCGATGGCCCCGCGATCCAAAAAGCCGCGCTGCGCGCCCTAAAAGAAGGCCAGACCCAAGCTAAAACGCTGGAGATGGTGCGTACCTTTCGCGAAAAAGATACCACTACGCCCATCGTGCTAATGGGCTACTACAACCCCATTTACCGCTATGGCGTAGAGCGCTTCTTAACTGATGCCGCTAGCGCCGGCGTAGATGGCCTGATTGTGGTCGACCTGCCCCCAGAGCACGACGACGAGCTTTGCCAGCCCGCCGCCCAGCACGGCATCGACTTTATCCGCCTGGCCACGCCCACCACGGACACCAAACGCCTACCCAAAGTGCTGGGTAACGCCTCCGGGTTTATCTACTACGTTTCGGTGGCAGGCGTTACCGGCGGCAGCGCACCCACGCCCGAAAAACTTGAGCGCTCAGTCAGCCAGCTACGCGAACACACCCAGCTTCCCATCGCCGTTGGCTTTGGTATTCGCACCCCGGAACAAGCCGCCATTATTGGCCGGTTCAGCGATGCGGTAGTGGTTGGCTCCGCGTTGGTAGATTGCATCGAGCACGCCGCAACGCCTGATGAAGCCGTTAAAGCAGTGCATGATCTTGCCCGCGCACTGGCTGAAAGCGTTAGGGAGTGCCGCGAGCTGGGCGAGCCGCAAGTCAGTTAAAACAAGCTAATTAAAACCAGGTTGTTTAAACCAGGTCATTAAGAAACGGTTAAACGATGCCGCCATTGGCACGCAGGGTTTGGCCGTTAATCCAGCCGCCTTCAGGCGAGGCGAGAAAAGCCACGACGCTTGCGATATCGTCCGGTTGGCCAAGTCGCTCCAATGGCGGCATCTTGGCCATCCGCTCGACCAGTTCGTCAGATTTACCCTCAAGAAACAGATCTGTCGCGGTAGGGCCGGGCGCCACGGCATTGACGGTGATCGAGCGGCCACGCAGCTCTTTGGCAAGAATCGCGGTTAAGGTCTCAACGGCGGCTTTGGTGGCGGCGTAGACCGCGTAGGTTTCAAGTTTCAACCCGACAACGCTGGTCGATAGGTTAATAATCCGGCCACCGTCTCTCAGGCGGTTGGCCGCTTCGCGCATGGTATTGATCGAGCCTTTCAGATTGGTATCAATCTGAGCATCCACCGCGTTCTCCTCCACCTGAGCAAGCGGTGCAAGCTTCATGATGCCTGCGTTATTGACCAGCACATCAATACGGCCCCACTGCGTTTCAAGGGTGTCAAAAAGCTGACGCACCGCTTGGGCATCGGCTATATCAGCTTGAATAGCCTGCGCTTTACCACCCGCCGACTCAATCTCTTGAACCACGTGGTCAGCGGCTTCTGCATTGCCTGCGTAGTTGACGATCACCGTAAAGCCATCGCGCGCCAGCTGTTTGGAAATAGCTGCCCCAATCCCCCGGGAACCACCCGTTACAAGCGCAATTTTCTGTTCTGCCATCGTGTTTCTCCTTCTGCGTAGGGAGTCGGTGAATACCTGACGTATGCAGCATAAAAGACAAAGCGTGCTCTATAATCAGGCTTAACCTGTCATCACTATTCGGAAACCGTGAACAATGGACCGACTTGATACGATGCACGCGTTTACGCGTATCGTCGAAAGGCGAAGCTTTACTCACGCCGCGCAAGACCTGAGTATTTCCCGCTCAACGCTGACCGAGGCCATCAAAACACTGGAGGCACGCCTTGGCGTAAGGCTGTTGCAACGTACCACGCGCTCGGTGCACCCAACGCGGGATGGCGACGCTTACTATCACCGCTGTTTGAGTATTTTGGCCCAGGTTGAGGAGGCGGAAGGCGCGCTAGTGAATGCCAAACCCAAAGGCGTACTGCGGGTAGACGTTCACGGCACGCTAGCCCGCCATTTTATATTGCCGAAGCTACCCGCGTTTCTTAACACCTACCCAGCTTTGGAGCTTCACATGAGCGAGGGTGATCGTCTGGTCGATCTAGTAGGTGAGGGCATCGACTGCGCATTGCGCGTCGGTATGCCCCAGGACAGCGATATGCACTCCCGGCGAATCACTACACTTGATGAAGTCACGGTCGCCTCGCCCGGATACCTGGCCAAGTACGGAACGCCGCATTCCGTGGCCGAGCTTGGCGGGCACACGATGGTGGGCTTTCACTCCAGCCGTGCAGGCCAGACGCTGCCTCTTGAGTTCACTAATGGCGGAAAAGTTGAATATGTAACGTTGCCTGCCAACGTGACCACGAGTGCGGCAGAAAGCTATTACGCGGCCGCGCGACTAGGGCTCGGCATCATTCAGGTGCCCCGTTACCACGCAGAAGATGATCTACGAACGGGCCAGTTGATCGAAGTCCTGCCCGCCAATCCACCCACAGGATCACCCGTTTCCATTCTGTACCCAAGCAACCGTCAGTTATCCTCCCGCGTCAGAGTATTTATCGACTGGGTGGTCAGCGTGTTTGATGAAGGTGATGAGCTTGCCAAACTTGTGGAAGAGCGCCGAGGCGAAAAAGATAAAGCGGTGACGGTGTCGCTGGATAATCTATAAACTATGGGGCTGCCTGAATCTATGGTTGTACCTGTTGGGATAAGCGTTTGCCTAATTGTTTCTGCTTCTTATATCAGGTCGTTTGATAATCCCCGAGTACACGAGCTATCACACCATGCGGATGGAAGATGATGGCATTGCCATGGTGGCAACTACCCAATTCTTTAATCACGAGGCCATAATGCGAAAACTCTTTACACTGATAGTAGTGCTGGCGCTGGGCTATACCGGGGTGTACTTCTATTACGGCCATGCCGTTAAACAGGCAGTCCAGCAACAGCTGGATAACCGTGGCCTTTCTGCGGTCAGCGTCGATAACGTTGAGTACGGTGTGCTGGCGCCCATTAGCAGCTCTGCAAATCTTACGGTAAGCGTTACTTATCGTGGCGCCCAAGCGGAGCTGGACCTAACCGTAGAAGGCCACCCCGTGTTTTCCGATGAGGTAAGCGTCCAGTTTGATGGTCTGCAAGCGCTGCGGTTGGGCATTGGTTTGGGGATGTAGTAACGCTTCAACGTGACAAGGCGGGAGGGCACCCGTCTAAGCACTTTCGTTACGATCCAGCCTTTCAAAGCGGACCGGCACAGGCGGTGTAACGGTCTGGCTTCAACTCTGGCGCGCGGTATGTAGGCGGATTGGCATATCCTGTTTGAATAGCACGTTGTAAACGCATTGGGACGCGTAGCGACATATGCTCTTGGCTATTCACTTGTGAAAGATAAGGGAAACCATGTATCCGGTATCTATAAAAGGGGTATTACTCTTGCCCGCCAACAAGGTCGTACTGGCGCTCAACGACCGCGATGAGTGGGAGCTGCCTGGTGGGCGTATCGAGATAGGTGAAGTATCGTCAGAGTGCCTGGAGCGAGAGTTCGAGGAAGAGCTGGACGTAAAGGTCGTGGGTCAGGAAATTATCGATAGTTACCTGTTTGAGGTCATTCCCCAAAAGCATGTATTCATCGTCACCTACGGCTGTCGTCTTGTGAGCGACTTCAACCCAAAGGTGAGTCACGAACATTCCCGAATTGATACCTTTCCGGTTGATGACTTGCCCCACAACCTGCCAGCCGGTTATGTGCAGTCGATTCATACATGGTGCGCTACCCATGCTGCGCTGCTTAGCGCACTTTCATCGTCACGTTGAGGCGATAACGTTACCGTGAGTTGCAACTGAATACCTTTACGCCGTACTGAGAGATCAACATGCACTACCGCCCCATGACGATTGAAGATTACGACGCCGCCGTGGCGCTATGGTTGAGTACCGAAGGCGTGCGGTTGCGCGATGCGGATTCCCGCGAAGGCGTTGCCCGTTATTTGCAGCGTAACCCCGGTTTAAGCTTTGTGGCGGAAGCAGAGGGAGGCGTAGTGGGCACGATTATGAGCGGCCATGATAGCCACCGGGGCTTTATTCAACACCTGGCAGTCGCGGCTTCACACCGCAACATGGGTGTCGGCTCACAGCTGGTGGCGCTTTGCCTGGAAGCGCTTAAAAATGAAGGCATCCAAAAATCCCACTTGATGATTCTGGTAGAAAACGAAGCCGGTAAACGCTTCTGGAGCAACCTGGGCTGGGAGTTTCGTACCGATATCGCGCTCTACTCGTTTATCAACGGCGCCGGGCCGAACGCCTAGAACTCTGAGTGCCTTGGTTTGGCCGAGTATGGATAGCCGAATTTGCTGCAACCATTCAGAGATGGCGCTACCTGCTTTTTAGTCTCCCAGTTTAGGGTGGGTGAAGCCGCCCGCGCAGCACTCTTTCAGGCTGGGTTAATTCACGTCGGTTTACGAAGCGGGAATAGGTGCGTTCAGCCCGCTAATAACAAAAATATTTTTAGTATTGCACTGAAATATGCTTTCTATAGAAGGCGTCGCACTATATAGACGCAGCTTTTTACAACGATCTTCAACGTCTACAGGAACATATTTATGTCTGATGCACAGAGCGCTGTAAACATTGTCAGTAACTTCCTGGAAGCCTCTATGGCACCTGACCCAGAGCTTGCGGCCACCTATATGGCCCCCGATGTCGTTATTGTTTTCACCGGTGGCCGCGCCATGGAAACCCCGCACGCCATTACCCACTTTAATGCTGGACGTTATGCGTGGGTTAAAAAAGCGCTCGGGCAGTTTGATTGGACGGTTCACGAGGATCACATCGTTGTCTACTCCAACGGTACGTTATACGGAGAATGGCCAGATGGACGTCCTTTTGCAGGCAACCGCTATTTGGACCGGTATGAAGTGCGTGAGGGCAAAATCACACGCATGGATGTATGGAACGACAGTGCAGAGTGGATATTAACGCCTGAGCTTAACCAGTAGTCTTAATCAGCGTGTGTAGAGTTAGGCACATCATAATGCGGGTGGCATGGAGCGATAGGGTGTGCCTTGTTTTAAAGCAACTACTCATTTAATTATCAGATAGACAAGTAAGGCTATACCGACGGGTTGTTAGTGCATGACTGCAAAAATATCCGGATAGGAAAATGCCAGTCAGACTTAACGGACTGGCATTACCGCCTTGGCGGGATGATGCGTGAAAGCGAGACGCTGAAAGTGGGGAGGAACCCACCGAATTACACAAATAAATTACTCGGCACCGATCTCATCGAGCCCGGCACGGGCGCAAGACGCGTCGATATCGCCCGATGGTGCACCACCTACACCAATACCGCCGACCAGCTCACCATTGATTCGTATCGGCAGACCGCCTGCCTGAACCACCATCCTGGTATCCATGTTGTGCATCCCATCATTCCCCGGATTGCCACCGATAAATCCGGCCAGGCCAGCGGTGTCACGCCCCATGCTGGCCGAAGTGAAGGCCTTGCCTATGCTACTGTTGATGGTATGCGGCCCAGCATTGTCGGCGCGTAACAGCACTTTCGTTTCACCGCTACGAGCAGCGATAGCAACGCTGACATTGTGGCCTTCGGCAGAGCAGGCATCCAACGCAGTCTGCGCAGCAGCCAGGCTCATGTCGAGCGGCAAATAAGGCGCTGTTGGAAGATCTTGCGCCATAACGGAAACAGGAGCCATCAACACGGCAGCCAAAGTAAGATTACGAATCATTTTACGTCCTCGGTAAAATTAATATTCATATTGATGCTCTTAACCTATAGCAATGTTTAATAAATATTCAAAGTTTAAATTACTTTGTGTGCTCTCAAGAGCACCTATGCAGGCCGAACGCGTTAGGGGGCGTGCTGACGCTGAGGGCTTTCGTCGCATGCTATAAGCCCAGCAGCTATTCAGTGACGCTGCCTTTTCAGCCATTACTTTTAAAGGTGCCCCATGGCGTTGAACCCCCACTTCTGGGCAGAAGAACTACCGCTACTGCATGACCACCTTTGGGCGCGCCTGACCCAAGGTGTCAGCGACCGCCACGCACCGGCGCGTTACCTCACCTTGGCCACCGTTAGCGAAAGCGGCTTGCCGCAAGCCCGCACGGTAGTACACCGCAGCGCTGATAAGCAGGTGGCAACGCTTGCTGTCTACACCGATATTCACTCAGGAAAGATCAGCGCTCTTCGCGCTAACCCTATGGTCGCGCTGCACGTATGGGATGCTGCTGAGCAGCTGCAAATACGCATAGAAGTCAGCGTCAGCATTCTGACCGGCGAAGCCGTAAGCGAGCAGTGGCAAAGCCTGCCGGAACACGCCCGTAGCGCCTATAGCAGCGGGCTGGCGCCGGGCGAACCGATTGCGGCTTCACTGGATTACACCAAAACGCCGGACGAAAACGCTTTTGCAGTGTTGAGGATGGACGTTCAAGCGATAGAAGCGCTGCACTTGGGGCAGCGCCACCGCCGTGCCGTATTCTCGCGTGGTGATGGTTGGGCAGGGCAGTGGCTGGTGCCGTAATGGCCGCACATCCGCTGCTTTTAAATGCGGGGTTGGTACCCTCGGGCACCGAAGAATGAATCCAATCGGAGCGAAAATGACGACCTTACCCACCTTTGATACCGCTCGTCTTAAAGTGCGACCACGGACGCACGAAGACCTTTCAGCCTGCTTGGAAATGGATCGCGACCCCGAGGTGACGAAGTTCGTTAAAGGCCCATGGTCTAACCCTAAACGGCACGAGAACTTCGTACGTGAGCGAATAGAAACTGATTTCGGAGAGGGGCTCGGCTACTGGTCCGTGTTCTTACGCGAGCGTCCTGATCAATTTCTCGGCTGGATTCTTTTAATTCCCTACGATGGCGTCGGGCCTGAAGTTGAAATCGGTTGGCGGTTCAATCGAAAAGCGTGGGGAAAAGGCTTTGCGACCGAGGCGGCCACGCCGGTGCTAAAGCATGCGCTTGAAACACTCGCACTTCGCCGTGTTGTTGCTGATATCGATGCTGACAACGTGGGGTCCATCCAAGTCGCTATTAAAATTGGCATGTTGGATGAGGGCATGAAGGAGCTTGATGGCGTTACCTATCAATCATTTGTGGTGCGTCAATAAATGCGCGCAAAGGGTATGACGGCAGCTCTTACGTGTTTGGCACTGGCGATCTCTCGGTGTTTGACGCGCGCCCGCTAGCGTTTGAGCAGGATATGATTGTGGTGGCCGTGGATTACCGGCTTGGCCTGCCATCGGCACAAGCGTTGGTCTCCCATGGTGATGCGTTTCTGGAAAACCTTGCCCTGACAGACAACCTGCAGGCAGCCGAACAAGGATGGCATTTGGAGCCTCAATCCAGCTGAGCTTCTATCGCGGTCTTGTCGATCACCGACCAGACTTCCTGAATCTTATTATCACGGAAGAGGTAGAACGCGTTCTCGCAAAAAGCCACCTTTTTGCCATCCACCGCAAGGCCGAGGAAGCTACCTTTCGGAGTTACATCGAATCGCAGTCTGCACGCAACATGGGGTGAATCAACGGCCAAAAGCTCAATATTGAAGTGAAGATCGGGTATTTGCTCATAATCGTCTTCTAGCATGGCACGATAACCATCAAGCCCTAGGCGCCTGCCGTTGTGGTGGGCGTCGTCATGCACGAACTGGCCAAGGCTCGCCCAGTCCTGATGATTGAGGCAGGTGATGTAATCACGGTACGCCGCTTCCAAGTCACGTTTGTTCATCCTGGCTCTCTTTTCCTGGGCTGGCGTGAAGATATTCGCCAAGGGTACACAGGCTCAGTATCATAAGTAGCCTAAACCAAGCCACAGAAGTCATCATTCATGTCGTGCCCACCTTGCCCCCATTGCCAATCTGAATTCGTCTATCAGGATCAAAGCCTGTTCATCTGCCCCGAGTGCGCCCACGAATGGAGCCCTTCTGAGGCTGAGGCAGAAGACACCGTGACGGTAAAAGATGCCCACGGCACGCTGTTAGCGGAAGGCGACAAGGTAACGATGGTCAAAGACCTCAAGGTCAAAGGTAGCTCACTGGTACTCAAGGTAGGCACCAAAGCCGTTATCAAGCGGCTCGTGGATAGCAAGGACCACCAACTGGACTGCAAGGTCGATGGTGCAGGCGACATGATGGTAACCGCTCATTTTGTGAAAAAGGCCTGAATAAGAGCCGGAATTCCTCTATCCACATCACGACGCCGTAAGCTGAGGCTCATCCACCACCACTGCGTCACACAATGTTTCAGCAAAGCTTGCCAGGGCAGGCGTCCAGGTTTCCGGTTCGGGGGCGACAAAATAGGTATCGATATGGGCAATAGAAGTGGGCAGAGCCAGTGTGTGAATCCCGAACCGGTGCTGGTGAGCGTCAACCGTTCCACGCGGTAATACCGTATAGCCCATCCCGGCAGCGACGCAGCCCAGCATCGCATCCAGCGAGCCAAACTCGAATATCCGGCCCGCATTGACGCCATAGGACGCCAGCAATAGCTCGATACGCTGGCGGTAGCTGCACCCTTGGCGAAACGCCATGAAGGCAGACGCCAGCAGCGCTTGTGAAGAGGGCATCGTCGTCATGGGCGTTGCGCCCACCAGAACAAGCTCCTCGCTGAATGCTTTAAGCATGTGGTAGCGGCTATGCTCAAGCCGCCCAGCCACGAAGGCACAGTCCACCTGGCCATTTAGCAGCAACTCGACCAGCTCAGCCGTTGGCCCGGTCTTGAGCTGGATATCAACATCAGGCTGCGCTGCGTGATACGCCGCAAGTATCGGGGGAAGGCGCAATGCCGTCGTGGTTTCCATGGCGCCTATCCGTAGCCGCCCACACGCCTTCTCCTGGCCCTTAAACAGCGATACCGCTTCATCATGGGCCGTCAACATGCGCTCAGCGTACTCCACTAGCGCCAACCCAGCGCTTGTCGGGCGAACACGTCCCGCACGATGAAACAGCTGTACGCCTAACTCCTCCTCAAGTTTCTTGATGTGAGTCGTCACGTTGGATTGCACCGTGTGCAAGCGTTTTGCCGCTGCCACGAAGCTGCCTGTCTCGGCCACCGCCATAAATAGTCGCAATGATTTAAGCTGCATACTCACCTTTCTGCCAAGCCAGCGTTATCTCAAAAAAAGATAGTAACTATCAAAACAAATCGTTTCTAGAAATAGTTCCTCGCGCGTAGTCTGACTGTGCAGTACCGCGCTGCCCACTTGCCCGAAAGGCGGCACAACAAGGACACAACCTGATGAGCCGAACATTTACTTCCCACAATTTGCCCGCCCTGATGACCGGCATAATGGCGACCCTGGCGGGGATCGGCATTGCTCGCTTTGCCTACACGCCATTATTACCGGTGATTATTCAGGAGGGTTGGTTTACCGCAAGCCAGGGCGCCTACCTGGGGGCCGCCAACCTGCTGGGCTACTTTATCGGCGCGCTTGTCGCCCACTCCCTGAGTGAGCGCTTTTCTACGCGCCACGTAATGGCGGCAAGCTTTGCAGGTATCGCTTTAAGCTTTGTGCTTTGCGCTGGGGAGGGCGGTTTCACCTGGTTCTTCTTCTGGCGCTTGGTGTCGGGCATTGCGGGCGCCATCTTAATGGTGGTTGGCCCTTCGCTGGCGTTGGCGGCCACGCCCACAGAAAGGCGAACCCGTGTCGGTGCCATGGTGTTTACGGGGATTGGCCTGGGCGCTCTGCTTTCAGCCTTCATCGTGCCGTTGCTGCTTGAATTAAGTCTCGCGTTTACGTGGGGCGCGTTGGGGCTGCTCTGCATTATGGCGGGGCTTTTATGCGATCACGGCATCACTCGGCTGGCGTTACCTGCCACGGCCAGCCCAACGGCCAATAAATCCAGGGAGTATTCGGGGGTAAAGGTCGTCGTGTGGCTGGTCATTAGTGCGTATGCCCTGGATGCGGTTGGGTTTGTGCCCCATACGGTATTCTGGGTGGATTATCTCGCCAGGGAAAACGCGCTAGGTAACCAGGCCGCTTCATTTCAGTGGGGGATCTTCGGTTTAGGTGCCGTGTGCGGGCCGCTCATGGTCGGCGCCCTGGCGCAGCGAGCAGGTTGGCATTATGGTTTGGCGATTGCTTTTGTAGCGAAGGCTGCCGCTGTCCTGTTGCCGGTGTTCTCGCTAGCACTGATCAGCCAATCCGTTTCCTCTTTTATGGTAGGGGCGATGATCCCCGGCATTGTCGCACTCACCTCGGGCCGCCTTGCTGAGCTGGTAGGGCCAACCGCCCACAAGAAAATCTGGGGGCAAGCCACCGCCGCTTTTGCTGCTGCCCAAGCAGTGGCTGGCTATGCCATGTCGGCACTCTATGGCGTTTGGGGCACTTACTCGCCACTGTTCGCCATCAGCGGCCTCATGCTCGTCGCTGGCTTTTTTCTGGTACTGCTTAGCCGTGGTTGGCAGCAGCGCAACGCGGCGCTTACTGCTCAAAACAGGAGATAATAATGGAACTCTACTTGAACGCCACATCGCCCTATGCGCGCCTGGTGCGCATCGTGCTACTGGAAAAAGGCCTGAGCGACGCCGTTACGCTGAAATGGTGTGACCCTTGGGCAGACGACCCCGCACTGCTCAAGGCCAACCCTGCCGGGCGTATTCCTGCGCTAGTCACCGAGGAAGGCACCACGCTCAGCGAATCAATGCTGATAGCTGTTTACCTGGATAGCGCTTACCCGGAGAAACCCATGTTGCCAACGTCTCACTTAGCGGAGGTGATGCACCTAGCGGGGTTGGGCCAAAACCTCATGGAAGCGGCGTTTACGACGGTGATTGCCAGAAAGCACAACGGCAATGAGATCGACAACAGCGTGTTGGGAGCACGGCGCTTGCGGGCCATTCAACGGCTGCTCGAACAATTGAACCGGGAGCTTGGCGAAGCGCCAATGGCTTCGACCCTTAGCCTCGGTGATATCGCCGCTGTTGTCGCGTTGGATTACCTCGCTTTCAGATTACCGGAGGTGGCGTGGCAGGAAACCTATCGACCGCTTGCTTCGTGGCACCAGGGTGTGATCACACGTTCGAGCTTTCAGGCGACTGCGTTTACCACATCTTAACGATGATCCAGCGACGAAGGGAAAAGGCCACTGCAACGCCAACGCTACCGACTAAAAACTAATCCGCCGCGATGGGATTAATCTAAGTTAACTGCTAGTCTCGGAATATTAGAGCGAAAAACGCCGCAGGGAACACACGATGCAGAATGCTTGCCAACGGTTCACCTTACCAAGCAGCTCATACAAGGTCAGGCCAACGGCATTCTGCTGGCCGGCTCTACGGACGGCTGCCCCCCCCCCCGCGAACGCGACTATCTGCCACGCCACTACTTTTCATGCAAAAACATGCCGGTAGACGACTTTTTCAGCGTTTCAGAAACCATGACTTATCGCCCTTTTAAAGGGCATACAGTATGTTTTTCGCTGGGTAAGATTCAGGGTGTTGCTTGGAGTTATGAGCAGTCGGCTGAGTTTATGGCGGGCGGGATCGGATCTTATGAGTCAATTGATAAGTGACGTCTTTCGATCCTGAGCGGACATGCCGGTAAGCGCGTTCAAGTCGATATATGAGCGCAGTCCAAGACCTGTTCGGCGGCAAATAAAAATTTGAGGAGAACTGTAAGCTAAATGGATGCAACGTCAAAAGACTCTCTGGCTCAGCTCGACAATCTGTTGGCAGCAGGCAATCAATCCTGGCTATTCGGGGCAGGCATTAGCCTGAATGCAGGAATTCCACTAATGTGGCCGTTAACTGAACGGATATTCGCAAGGGCAGACGACGACGGAGAAAAGGATGACTTTAAGATTCTTGAACATGTTAAGGACCAGCTAGATGACTCTGCTCATATCGAGCACATCCTGAGTCAGCTAGGAGACCTTCGGGCAATTGCTGATAGATCCAAAGACAAGTCGATTGATTTTGAAGACATCAAACTCTCCGTAGGGGAGCTTGATCAGCTCCACCAGAGAATTCTCTCTTGGATTGCTGAAACAATAAGATGGGGCTTCAAGCCTTCTAAGCCAGATGGCACGCCGGAAGAAATCGGAACAAGTGACAACAGGATAGTTGTCGTGGACGATCACGCAGCTTTTGTTTCGGCTCTGTTCGACAGAAGCCAAGCTGGAATCGCAGAACGTCGACGTGCGGTGAAATTGTTCACAACCAACTACGACACTCTGATCGAAGATGCACTGGCTCTTGGTTGTTTTTCCTATTGGGATGGTTTTTCGGGCGGGGCGGTTGCTTATCGTTGCCACCGATATGGTGATGACGAGCCGAACTTCGGGGACCGCGCCCATGTGATCAAACTTCATGGCTCAATAGATTGGCACCTAGCCAGCGATGACCGAGTTTGGAGAGTCCGCGATGGAGATGTATACCCAGAGAAGTCGTCAAGGGTCCTGATTTACCCTCAATCGACCAAGTACCTTGCCACTCAAAGAGATCCTTTTGCAGCCCAGTTCGATCTATTGCGTAGAGCTCTGAGCGCCCGAGATGAAAATGTGTTTTTCACTTGTGGGTACAGCTTCGGGGATGAACATATCAACCAGGAAATGGAGCTTGCGTTACAGCGTTCTGAGAACAAGACTACGCTCGTGGCATTTTCGGAAAAATTAAATCCAACTCTTGATGCGTGGCGAAATAGCGGCTGGGGTAAAAGGGTCTATGTTGTAACCGCAGATGGTATTTACGTGGGCGCTGAAGGTCCTTATGCACCTCCTACCGCTCCAAAAAAACGCGACTGGTGGACATTTTCTGGAGTCACGAAAATTCTAAACTCCGGAGCGGAGGCGTGCGCCCTATGAGCACATTTGATCTTGTTACGGATTTGAGAATTGGTCACATAGTTGAGGTGTCAGGAACATCAATCCGAATAGAGCTTTCGGGAGATGTCACTGAACTGACAAGAACCTACGAAGGACGGGTCTATCCGATTGGACAAATCGGCAGCATTGTGAAGGTCCATTTCGGGCGGCGGCTCGTGTTTGGATTCGTAACCCTATTACGAATGAGATCTGAGGAGCTGCTAGAGAGCAATAGGCCCATAACCCCTGACGCTGATCAGCGCTTAATGGAGGTAGAGTTATTTGCGGAGGGTGTGTGGAAACCTGCTGACCAATCGTTACATTTCGTTCGAGGCATCACGACTTATCCGCTGCCACGCCAGGGCGTTCATCTACTCACGCGCGAAGAAACGACTCATATATACTCGGCAGCAGAAGGCCAGAAGAATGAAGCAACTAGTTCCCTTGTTCCTTTTGGGCATTACGTAGGGGCCGACAATACTTCATGCCGAGCCAATGTCGATAGCATGTTCGGAATGCACTGTGCGGTGCTTGGCTCAACTGGTTCTGGGAAGTCCGGTGCTGTTGCTGCATTACTGCACAGCATGCTGGATCATGTTCCTGAGCCGGATACGACTAGCCATCCGAGGATATTGGTAATCGACCCCCATGGCGAATACGGAACGGCCTTTAGGAACCGTGCAATGGTGTACCGAGCATATGACCCTCTTGGGAACGAGGAAACGACTGGCTCCCCAATTAGCCTTCCGTTCTGGCTTATGAGCGCAGATGAGTTTCGACTTCTTGCGATAGGCAAGACGGAACATGAAGCAACTTCTCAAAATAATATCATATATAAGGCATTAACCCATGCGCGGATGGTGGCTGCAGGATTAGTTGACGCCGCTCCGTCTGAGTATGGTGCCGACGTCCCCGACGATGGATTAGAGATCGATGCTCCTCGGCCTAAGAAAGGTATCACTCAGGACGAAATCGTCGAATTCGACAGCGACAAGCCTCGACCATTTTCAATGGATGAGCTCATTAAACACATTAAATATGCCCAGGCCGTCAATGCAACTGGTGGCAAAACGAAATCAAAGTCAGCTACTGACCTTTCCAAAGAGGGGTTTCGATCAATTTTAGACAAACTTTCAGTTCTAAGACGTGACCCCCGCATTCATTTCATGATGAAGGACTGGGACGACCAGAGCCCATCTCTTGAACACGTTATTGCACAGCTTGTCGGGCAGATTCAGGGCGAAGATGGTGCGAATAAGGACATTCGGATTTTAGATATATCGGGCTTGCCAAATGAAGTTGCTGGCCCTTTGGCAGCCATGCTTGCACGCCTACTCTTCCAATATAAGGTGTACCAAACAACTGAAGAAAGGCGAAGGGACCCCGTCGTTCTTGTCTGTGAGGAAGCGCACAGATATGTCCCAGACAGGGGTGACGCTGAGTATGCGGAAGCACAGACGGCCATTCGACGGATTGCCCGCGAAGGTCGGAAATATGGCATCGGATTGATGCTAGTAAGTCAACGGCCGGCGGATGTTGAGAGCACAGTAATTTCTCAGTGTGGGACGTGGCTTGTTCTCAGGCTCACCAACGCTGCTGATCAACAGCACGTCTCCCGTTTCCTTCCTGACGGTTTGTCGGGCATGACTAAAGCGCTACCCAATCTAGCTCAGCAAGAGGCCATATTTGTTGGAGAAGGAGCAGCGATGCCTGCGAGGGTTCGGATACGAGATCTATCGCAGGAGCAGTTGCCAAAATCAGAAACGGCAAAATTTGCCAAAGGATGGGCTCTTGACCGCCTTTCCGAAGATGAAATTGCGGCTGTTGCCAGGCGAATGGCGGGCTAGGCTTCTATCTATTATACTCGAGCGTCAGCGCGTTCCTAAGCAATGATCCGGTGTTCGCAAGTGTCAGCCTCATCATGTTGCCCCGAACAAATCTCTGCAGGTGACATGCTACAATCGAGAGTTGACACATCTAGGAAGATGTTTGAAAATTCTTGTAGACCTATCGTCTAATTTGGAAAGGCACCACTCATTGAGTGGGATCCCGGTTCGATTCCGGGTGGGTAAAAAGCATTTTCAACGAGTGTTTTTTACCCACCTTGGATTGGACGAATGCTAGAACAAAATAGACTTGATGTTTTTGCCGCCCAGACAGAGAACGTTAGGGTTCTAGAGCAGGCATGGAAACACATCAACAAAACCATCAACGCTGCTTATTCTAACGGCGATGACGCTACTGCTGAAATACACACCAAGCTTCTCGCTCAAGTTTATTGCGCGTTCTCGGAAGCTGTATTCTCGAAAGTAATTCACACACCTGATGGCTTAACCCTCAATGAGATTTTGCAGGTAAAATCTCGGGGGAAGAGAAATATTGTCGAGGCATGGAAAAAGTGTGTTGAGCTCTCTCTCCAGCAAGTTCAAGGTAAAAGCAGTGGTCATATTGCTAACGCACGTAGAAAAATTGAGTCGTTAATCGACCAATATGTTTACGATCCTAGCCTCCTCAGAAATAAGATCGCACATGGTCAGTGGAAGGTGGCGCTAAACTCCAATAACTCTAATGTAAACCAAATCTTAACTAGCAAGGTGCAGGCCATTAATGTTGTCGACCTGTACCGATATAAAGAAGCCTTTCAAAGCTTATTTCGCATTGTTGAAGACATTATCGAATCACCTAATAAAGCACACCATCGGGATTACTGGTCCCATATAACTCAATTTGAAGAGTCTCAGAGAAAGATGGCTCACTGGACTGTCGCCAACAAAGTTACTGCATTAAAAGCGAAAAAAGAGCATTTCAAGCAAGCCAGAGAGGCATAACAAATCAAAGCAGTCGGACGCAGCGAGGCTGCGCCGCTGTTTGAGGCGTTATATGAGCTATCACTGAACGTCCGGTTCTGGCCGATAACTGACAATGCTAGAGCAGGTGGTGTTAATTTTAATTAACCTCCATCCCACTAACCCGCATCACCTCCCTAACCACCGCATCATTCAAAATCCCCCGTTTGGCTTCCACCAACGTAAGCCATTCGCGGGCGCGGGTGATGCCGGTGTAGACAAGCTCCCGCGTTAGAATCGGGTTGGGCGTTTGCGGTAGCAGTAGCGCCGTGTGCAAAAACTCCGAGCCTTGGGATTTGTGTACCGTCATCGCGAATACGGTTTCTACCGCGTGCAGGCGGGAGGGCAGTACCCAGCGGATGGGCTTTTCCGAGTCGCTGGTGGGAAAGGCGACTCGATGTAATAACCGCCCCGGAGTGCGCGGGTCGGGCACCGTTAGCGTAATGCCAATATCGCCGTTCATTAGCCCCAGGCTGTAGTCGTTTTGCGTGACCAGCACCGGGCGGCCTTCATACCAGCCTTTCTCTAGCTCGATATCGCTTGCGCTTAATAGCGTGTGGCTGCGCAGTACCTTGGCGATACGTAAATTCAAGCCTTCCACGCCCCACGGCCCTTTGCGTAGCGCGCAGAGCAGTTGGAAGTAGCCGTAGGCGTTTAGTACGTTGCTGGCCCAGGTGTCGTAGGCCTTTTGGTTTTCCTCAAAGGCTAGCGTTACCTTGGGGCGTTGTTGGTCCAAAACCGTAAGGTAGTGCCGATAGCCCGTGGGTGGCGCTATCTCCTTATTGGTTTTCTTATCAAGGCGGCCTTTACCGGCATTGGGGAAGCGCTCCGGGGAGCCGGTCACCACCAGGCGCTCCAGGGCGCTGTCATTTTCCCCGCCCAGCACCAAATGATGCAAGTCGGCGTAGCCGTGGCGCAGGACGCTGTGTACGGCGTTCTGTTTATCGCGCTCGTTAAGCGTGGCGCTTAACGGCTGGTTAATCGCCTCGGCCAACTGGCCAATGCCGCTGGCGGCGTCAAAGCGGTGGCTTACCCGCAGCATGGTAATCGCCTGGTCGAGGGGCTGGCCGTTGGGGCAGGTTAGCGCTTTGGGCAGCGGGTGGCCGGTGAGATTGGCAAGCCACTCGGCGGTTTCTGGCGTGTAGTGGGCGGCCTCGGCGCGGCGGCATAAGTCGCCGAGTACGGCACCGGCTTCTACAGAGGCCAACTGGTCTTTATCACCCAGCAGCACCAGCTTGGCGTGGGCGGGCAGGGCGCTTAGTACGGCAGTCATCATTTCGATATCCACCATGGAGGCTTCGTCGATCACCAGTACGTCCAACGCCAACGGATTGTTGGGGTTGTGGCGGAAGTGGCGGGTATCGGGCCTGGCGCCTAGCAGGCGGTGTAGGGTGGTGACTTCGGTGGGGATTGAGGCACTTAGTTGTTCAGTGCATGAATCTTCGCCGAATGAATTCGGCTCCCACAATTCACTCTGCGCCCATAGCGCCGCAAGGTCTTCGATAGGCAACTGACTTACTTGCCCGGCGATGGATTCATTGAGGCGGGCGGCGGCTTTGCCGGTGGGGGCGGCTAAGCGAATGCGTAGCGCTTGCTCGGGCGAATGGGCCAGTTGCAGGGTTTGCAGCAGGGCGAGCAGGCGCACGACGGTGGTGGTTTTGCCGGTGCCGGGGCCGCCGGTAATAATCGCAAAGTGGCTGCGCGCCGCCAGCGCGCAGGCGACCTTTTGCCAGTCCAGTGTGCCGTTGTCGGGGAACAGGGTGTTCAGGGCTTGTTGGAGCAGGCCTGAATCAAGCACATCACTACCAATCACCGAAAGCGGCTCATGCCCAATTGCCGTTTTAGCGCCTTCTTCAAGCGCCAAGCGAGCGGCGATTTCCTGGTGCAGGGTTTGTTCGTACTGCCAGTAGCGGCGCAGGTAAAGCCGGGTGGTGTGCGGGGTGTCAGCGCGTACCAGCGGCGTGTTGCCGTGGCCGTTGCTGATCAGCGTGGGGTGCTCAAGCGCGGCCTGCCACTCGGCAAGCGTTAGCGTGGCTAATACCTCGCTGGGTAGCGGCGGCGGGTCGCTTAGGTCATCGCCTTCTGGTGGTAGCGAAAGAGCGAAATCCGGTGCGTTCAGCGTGGCGTTTAAGTCCAGGCACACATGGCCTCGGCCCAGCTGGTGGCTGGCAAGCGCGGTGGCCAGCAGAAGCAGCGGCGGCACCTGGCCTCCCTCGCGGGCGAAGAAGCTGACCAGCGCGCGGTCCAGGTCGCGTAGCCAGCCTCTGGCGACCCAGCGCTCGCAAAGCGCCATTAAAGTGCCCGTATCGTTCAGCGCAGGGTGCCGTTGGTGGCCAAGCGCTGGGGTGCTGTTACGCGTTGTGGCAGGCGCAGGCTCGTTTTCGCCGAACAGGTCCAGGGTTTGTGAATCTTTCATGCCGTTTCCTTAAGGCCAGTGCCGTTGGCCGTGCCTGCAAATAACGCATCCAGCGCTTCAATCAGCGCCACCGGGGCGGGTTCGGGGTGTACGCCGCGTGCAGGCGTCCGGCTGCCACGCAAAAATACGGTCAATGAACCGCCCAAATGGACATGCGGGTCGTAGTTGGGCAGGCGGGCTTTTAACAGCCGGTGCAGCGCCAGCAGGTACAGCGCGGCCTGTAGGTCGTAGCGTTTTTCAAGCAGCGCGGCACTCAGTGCCTCGGCACTATAAGCGCTGTCGTCTGCGCCCAAGTAGTTGGATTTCCAGTCCAGCACGTAAAAGCGCCCATCAAACTCAAACGCCAAGTCGATAAAGCCTTTGAGCATACCGTTGAGCGTATCGGCATCCAGCGCGGGCCGGGCAAGGCCGGGAAGTAAGTGCTGGCTAACCAGCGCATCCAGCGCCTGCGTATCGACCTGGTGGGCAGCAAACCAGAACTCTAGCTCTACCTGATAACCGCTTAGCTGTTGAAGCGCCACGGCACTTTGCTGGCCGGGAAGCGGCAGTTGAGTGCCGAGCAAATCCTCAAACCAGCCTGCCAGCGGTTCATACCATGCTTGCCAACCGCGCAGTTGCAGGCGGCGGCGCAGAGTGTCTTCACGGGCGGCGGTGTCTTCAAGCGCCTTGGCAAAGCCCAGCTGGCCTGCCCATTCCAACAAGCCGTGTAGAAAGGTGCCAGGGCCGGGGCCGCGAGGGAAACGGTGCAGGTGGCTTGCGTTTGCTCTCGGATGGTCGCTGTCAGTTGGCAATGGGGAGTGAGTGGTTACACTCGCCATGGGCTGCCCGGTTAGAGGGGAACCTTGCAGCAGGTCTTGCGGTTCATCCAGCACTTCAAACGTGGTGGCTTCCTGGGGCGTGGTGGGTTCCGGCGTGGGGGCAGCGGTTGATAGCAGCCCTGAGATGCCGCCCGTGGTGCGCAGCGCCGAGTAGCTGGCGATCCACCATTGCTCGCGGGCCGGGCGCGTGGGCGTGCGGGCTTGCCCCAAGGCTTCTTGCTGCTGGGCGGGCGTAAAGCACAGTGCGGTAGGGGCTGGCGCTGGCTCCAGGGCTATGTCGCTTTTATTGACCAGCGCGGCAAGCGCTTCGCTGAACTCGTTGGGCGCAATGTAGTTACCGCCATTAAGCAGGTAACCCAGGGCGCTGCCTTCGCCATCCTTTAACGGCGCAAGCCCCAGCCAGGTGGCGTGGCGGGCGCGGGTAAGCGCCACGTAAAGCTTGCGTAAGTCTTCGCCTAACCGTTCGCGGTCGGCGGTGGCGAGTGTTTCTGCATCAGCGCTTAGGCTTAGCTGTAAATTGCCTTCGCCATCGTGCCAACGCAGCGGCACATCGCCTTTTTTAGTAGGGCGATGGTTGGCAATAAACGGTAGAAATACCAGCGGGTACTCAAGCCCCTTGGATTTATGGATGGTCACGACCTTGACCAGGTCCGCATCGCTTTCCAGGCGCAGCTTGTGGCTGTCGCCGTGGCTTTCTGGGTCGGCAATCGCTTCCGCCAGAAAGCGTATCAGCGCGTGTTCGCCATCCAGTTCCTGGCTTGCCTGCTGAAGCAGTTCGCCCAGGTGAAGCAAGTCGGTTAGCAAGCGCTCACCGTCGGTCAACGCAAGCAGCCGGGCAGGAATATCGAAGTCCACCATCAGCTTGCGCACCAGCGGCAGCACGCCCTGGCGCTGCCACAGGCGGTGGTAACGGCTGAACTGCTCTACTCGGGCCTCCCAGGCCAGCTCGCTCTCGTTAAGGTGATCAAGCTCGCTAAGGCTCACGCCTAGCAGCGGCGTGGCAAGCGCTGCGCGCAGCTTGGCTTCCGCCTGGCGTGAATTGGCCTGGGATTCCGCACAGGCGCGCAGGCAGGTTTCCACCTGCTGGGCGATAGATGAGCTAAATACCTTGTCGTGATCCGATAGATAAACGCTTTTAACCCCGCGGCTGGCAAGCGCCAGGCGAATGGCGCGAGCTTCCTGCAGGCCGTTCACCAGCACCGCCATATCAGAGGGTTTTAATGGCGTAAGTTCGCCCTCGGTTTTAAAACCCGCTTGCCGCTTGCGGCCCGCTTCCAGCAGGGCAGTCATGTGGGAAGCGCAGCCTTCGGCCATTTCAAGCTGGTAGGCGGTTTTGGAAAGCGGCTCGTCAGCCGCCATTTGCCATAGCGTCATGGCGGGCAGCGGCGCGCCGTTCAACACCCATTGGTCGGCGCGGCCTTTGGCATCTACCGGTAAAAACGGCAAGGGGTTCTCGCCGCCTTGTTCACGAAATAAAAACGCGCCCGCTTCGTGCTTGTCGGCGTAGTTAAAGCAGTGGTTAACCGCGTTGACCATCGCAGCACTTGAGCGAAAGTTAGTGCCCAGCGTAACGTGGCGACCATCGGTGTCGTGGCGGGCTTTCAGGTAGGTGAAAATATCCGCGCCACGGAAGGCGTAAATGGCCTGCTTGGGGTCGCCAATCAGCATCACGGCACTGTCTCGGCGCGGTGATGCGACATTATATACCGCGTTAAAAATGCGGTACTGAATCGGGTCGGTGTCCTGAAATTCGTCAATCAGCGCGACCGGGAACTGGCGCTGGATTTGGGCGGCCAGCGCTTCTTTATTGGGGCCTTGCAGGGCGCGGTCCAGGTGCGTGAGCAGGTCGTTGGGGCCCATTTCAGCGCGGCGCTCCTGCTCGCGCTCCAAACGCTTGCGGCACCACTGCACTGCGTGAATCAGCAGGTCGTTGCGCGGCTCGGGCAGGGCATTAAGCTCGCCGGGCAGCTGGGCGAGCGCTTCCCACACCGCTGGGCAGGGCGGCGTGCCCACTTTCCAGATATCGGCCATGCCCTCAGGCGTCATGCGCCGCCAAGCGGCATCGGTAAGCTGGGGGCGGTCGGCATCGCTGGTGCACCAATCGCGCAGCGCGCCCAGCCAGTTGGCGCGGCTTTTGGCGTTGAAACTTTGGCCCTTAAAGGCTTTTTGCTGGGCGGCTTCTTCCAGCGCGGGCACCACATCGTTCAGCCATGCAGCCCAGGGGGCTTTTAACGCGCTGAGTTTGGCGGCCCGGGCGGCCTGACAGTTCGTTAGTGTTTGCAGAGGTTCGGGGCGTTGTTCGCCCAGCGCGTCGCACTCAGGCAGTAGGCGTTGCAAGCTGGCGTGCAGGTCGTCGGGGGATTGCCAGTAGCTAACAATGCTTTCCAGCGCATCGCTCTCAAGGGCGTAGTAAAAGCTGCGCCAGTAGTCGCGCACGACGTCTTGTTCTAGCTCGCGCTGGTCGTTCTCCAGGTTCAGCGAAAATAGGCTGCCGCTATCGAAAGCGTGCTCGCGCAGCATCCGGTAGCACCAGCTGTGAATAGTGGAAACGGCGGCTTCGTCCATCCACTCGGCAGCCAGTGCCAGGCGCCGTGCGCAGGCGGGCCAGGCTGAGGGTGGGTACTCACTGCGCAGCTCAAGCAGCAGTTTGTCGCCTGCGTCTTCATCACTGCGAAAAATCTCAGCGGCTTCCACCAGCCGGTTACGAATCCGCTCGCGCAGCTCCTGGGTCGCGGCATTGGTAAACGTGACCACGAGAATTTCCGGCGGCGTGAGCGGGCGGATAAAGGCGTCGTCATCCTCTTTGCTGCGCCCACCCAATACCAGGCGCACGTATAAAAGCGCGATGGTGAAGGTTTTGCCGGTACCGGCGCTGGCTTCGATCAGGCGGCTGCCGTGCAAGGGCAAGCTCAAGGGGTTGAGTGGGGCGGGGTGGCTCATCACTGGTCTCCAGGAGCAGGCGCTAGCAGGCACAAAACAACACGCCCCGGATGGGGCAAATAGAGGCGGCTGGAGAACTATATCGCGATGACCCTTAGGGAGCAAAAAGCAGCGAGCAAAAGGCACAAGCGAGCGGGTTGGGCTGGGAGCCAGCGCTATCACCTGATAATCTTGTCGGCTAGCCACTTTGCGGGCGACCGGTTTACGCTACCGCGGCTTCTGTTCACGTTGATGATGAGACTTCATGCTGACCTCGCTTCTGGATAACGACTTTTACAAAATCACGATGCAGAACGCCGTGATTAAACGCTTCCCGTATGCCCATGCGCGCTACGCTTTTATTAACCGTGGCGCGCATGCCTTTCCAGAAGGGTTCGGCGCTGCATTACGCCATGAAGTCGATAATATGGCGGCGCTTCGCTTAAACGACGAAGAGAAGTGCTATCTCGAAACAACCTGTCCTTATTTGGACCCCACGTATCTCGATTTTTTGGCCGGGTTTCGTTATGACCCCAGCGAGGTCATTATCGAGCAGCAGGGGGCGGACCTTTCGGTGGTGATTGAAGGCCCGTGGTATCGCACTATCCTTTGGGAAGTGCCGTTGATGGCGCTGATCAGCGAGCTTTGGTATCGGTTGCGTGGTATTACGATTACCCCTGAAGCGGATGCGATGATCGAGCAGAACGCCCAGGAAAAAATCGAGCTTTACCACCGCATGGGGCTCAAAATCGCTGAGTTTGGTACGCGTCGGCGTTTCTCCTTTAATGTTCACGACCGTGTGGTGGGCGCGCTTCGCCATCACGGCGGCGAGTCGTTTACCGGTACCAGTAATGTGCTGCTGGCGATGCGCCATGACGTGAAGCCGATTGGTACGCACGCCCACGAGTGGTTTATGTTCCACGGTGCCCGGTTTGGTTTCAAAATGGCCAACAGCCTGGCCCTGGAGCATTGGGTGGATGTGTACCGGGGCGACTTGGGCATTGCGTTAACCGATACGTTTACTTCCCAGGCCTTTTTCGACAGCTTCGATAAGAAGTTTGCCAAGCTGTTTGATGGCGTGCGCCACGATAGCGGCGACCCGATCGACTTTGCCTCACAAACCATCGCGCACTATGAGCGCCTGGGCATTGACCCGCTGAGCAAGACGATTATCTTTTCCGATGCGCTCACGCCGGAAAAAATCGAGCGTATTCATGCGTTCTGCAAAGACCGTATCGGCATGGCATTTGGTATTGGCACCAACTTCACCAACGATGTGGGCGAGGAGCCCATGAACATGGTGATCAAGATGGTCGAGGCGCGCCCAGAAGGCCAGGGCTGGCTGCCGGTCATCAAGCTTTCCGATGTGGCCGAAAAGAACACCGGCGACCCCGAAATGATCTCGCTGGCCAATCGAATACTCCTGGTTAACCACCCGCATTAAGCGAAGCGCGTCGTCTTTTACCGAGCAGCGCTACTCTTTCACCGCACGGTAGAGCGGCAGATAAAGAGCGTCTGCCAGGGCGGCGAAGCGGAGGGCGGGGGTAGCCCCTTCCTGATGACCCTCGTTAAACAGCGCTTCAAAGCTGGGCCATTGGCGGGCGAGGTAGGCGCTTTGCGCGACCTCGCCGGTTTGAAAGCGCCCGCCTTCATAGGTGCTTGCCGCTGCGCTAAAGGCGTCGCTGTCGGCGGTGCTGTCCACCGTTCCCTCTTTACTCAGCCAGGCAAACGCTGCTTGCGGGGCCAGTGGCAGCGGCAGGGTCATTCCCGCTTTCCAACACTGCACAATAGTCGCTAGATGGCCCTGGGCGGTATCCGCTGCTAGCGGTTCAAAGCGCGCATGCCCCGCTTTGGAAAGCAGCTGTGTGGTCATCGGCGACACCGCATTGGCAGCCAGGTGGGCCACCCAAGGGTGGAGTAGATGCTGCCAACGGTACTGCCCTCGACCACGCGCATTACTAATCAAGCTGTTACTCACCAGCAGCAGGCGGCAACGCTTGCCGCTCTCATCCATGCGCAGTTCGTTAATCCAGTCGTTGACCGAAAGTTCGTGGGCGTTAAATGCGACCGCTTGAGGGGCTTCCACGGCGACGGGCCACTCTTCGAGCGCTTCCCGATAGGCGTCAAACAGCGCCTGCATGGGCTCGGCCAGCGATTCGCTCATGCGCTCGCCAAAAGCGCCTACCGCTAGCACGCCCTGGCCCTTGATGCGCTCAAGCGCGGCAAACATGGCTTCTTCACGCGGCTCGCCGTTGTCTACCGCGTGGCGCTGGGCGGCAATCAGTTGGTCCTGCAACTGCCAGTGCTGCAGGCCGTTAAGCACAAATGGTTCCACGTCTAACTGGGTCAGCACTTCCTGCTCAAAATACACGCCAAGGCGGGTGTTGAAGAACGCCTTGGCCGGTTCACGCAGGAAGCTGCCTAGCTGGGTAAGCGTCAGTGGAACGTCCTGGTTAAATTCGAGCAGGGCGCTTTGCTGTTTATTTGGGTTTTCCTGTGAGGCGAGCAGCGCGTGCTGTTCGTGGGCATCGCGCCATTCATGTACATAGGTAAAGAGCCGGGCCTGGGAGGCTGAACTACCGGGCTGGGCAAAATAGCGATGGCTAAACGGTTGCAGCGGATGCTCGGTGGTCAGCGCCTCAATCAGTGGCTCGTCAGCCTGGCATTGGCTTACCCAGCCTGCCGCCAAGTGATCGCGCAGTTGGCCGACCAGCACGGAAGGCGGCATGGGGTTGTTGTCGATCTGGCTGCGGCCCACCCAACTGATATAGAGCTGCTGGCGCGCTGACAGCAGCGCCTCCAGAAACAGGTAGCGGTCATCCTCCCGGCGGGAGCGGTCGCCGGGGCGGTAGTCGCTGCCCATCAGGTCAAAATCCAGCGGCGACTGGGAGCGTGGGTATTCGCCGTCGTTCATGCCCAGCAAACACACCCGCTTGAAGGGAATGGCGCGCATCGGCATTAACGTGGCGAAGTTGACCGCCCCGGCTAAAAAGCGCTGAGAAAGGCTGTGCTCATCAATTTGCGAGAGCCAGTGTTCGCGCACCATGGAAAGCGGCAAATCGTCATTCAATTTGGCCTCTTCGGTGCTGTCGAACAACTGCTGAAGCGCGCCTTCCAGCTTGGTCAGCATCACGCTCTCTGCAGCGTCATCGGTAAGAAAGTAGGTTTCCAGCAGTTCACGCAGCCGAACAACCCAGTTGGCGGCGGTGGTTGGCTGGCAAAAAATTTCCCACGTGGTTTCCAGCTTTTCAAGCAGCGTTGCCAGCGGCCCGGCAAGCGAGGCTTCAAGCCCGCCAATGTCATCAAACGGCTCGATACCCTGCCAGGCATCCGCCACGCCCACGGTGTAGCCCAACAGTAAACGGCGCAGGCCAAACGCCCAGGTGTTCTGGCTTAAGCCCTGGGGCAAATCAAGCCGGGTGCGCTGCTGGGCGTTTAAGCCCCAGCGGATGCCCGCACCCTCAATCCAGCGGTTTAGTGTGGGCAAATCGCGCTCTTCAATGCCAAAGCGAGCGCGCAGGGCGGGCACGTCTAACAGGTCGAGCAGGTCGCTCACTGAGAGGCGCAGCTCCGGCAGGCGCAAGAGCTTTTCCAGCGCAATCATCAGCGGCAGGCGGTGGCGGCTGGCCTGGTCTGAAAGGGTGTAGGGAATATAGCGCGGGTCGTCGCGGCCAAGCGTGCGGTAGCTTGAGCGGTATTGGCCAAACACCGCTTCGATATGCGGTGCGTAGCGGTCAATGTCCGGCACCATAACGATGATATCTCGCGGGCGCAGCTCGGGGGCGGCGCTGAAGGCGGCCAGCAGCTGGTCGTGAAGGATCTCCACTTCGCGCTGGGGGCCGTGGGCGATATGAAACACAATCGAGTCGTCGTGGGTTGCATCAACCGCAGGCCAGGTCGTCTGGGTTTCGGCCACTGGGCGCAGCTCGCGGATATCATCCTGTAGCTGGCTGAGCAGGCAGGAGTGTTCGGGCGTGCTGAACGGTTCGAACATATCAATACGCAGCGCCTGTTGCTCAAACAGGGTTTGGTAGTTGCCCGCATCGTCATGCTCATCCAGCAGGCGAAGATAGTCGCGGCCCTGCTTGCCCCAGGCCGCCAACAGCGGTTGGGCATGCAGATGCAGTGCGCTATCTACATCGCCGTCACCGAGTACGTCCAGCGCTTCGGGCATGCCCGTTTTACGCTGCTGGCGGTAGCGGTTGGCGCGCAATAAATCCTTGTGTTCGATGATGTCCGCCCAGTAAAACTGGCAGGGGTTATGCACGCACAGCACGATCTGGCAGCAGCGCGAAAGTGCCGCCAGGGCTTCCAGCGTTTGCTGGGGCAGCGAGGAAATCCCGAAAATAATCAGCCGACGCGGCAAACCCGGCGGGCAAGCCTGGCCTTCCAGTTGTTCGGCAACCTCTAAAAAGCGGCTATGCACTTGGGCGCGGCTGCTGTTAAGCCCGGCCTCGCCCTGGGAGGCCACAACATCATCGCGCAGGGCGCGCCATAGCTCGGGCTGCCAGCGCTGGTGCTCATCCAGCGGGCGCGCTTCGCCGCGTGCGGTAATGAGTACGTCCTCGCCCCGTGCCCAGGCATCAAGCCAGTCGGCGCGGTACACTTGGTATTGGTCGAACAAGTCCGCCAGACGCTCGGCCAGTTGATAGTGCTTACGCTGGTCGCGGTCGGTTTCCAAAAAGCGCGCCAATGGGGCAAAGGCGGGCTTCTCAGCGAGGCTGGGCAGTAAACGCAGCAAGCGCCAAACCAGGCGCGATTTATCAAACGGTGAGGTTTCAGGCACCGCCTGGGCATCACCGGTAATATGCGTTAACACCGTGCGGTAGGCCTGCCATAAAAAGCGCGCAGGCAGGGTAACGTTCAGCGCCGCCGCAATGCCCGCACCGCCCTGTGCCGGGTCTTCCGCCAGTGCCAGCTTCAACCACTGCCCGATGCCATTGCTCTGCACCAGAATCGTCTCGTTCTCAAGCGGCCCTAACGGATGAAGGCGCATCCACTCAACCGCTAGCCCGCGCAGGTCTTCCAGGCGGTTGGCATGCACCACCATAAAACCCGGCGTAAGAGGCGATGTATTGGCAAGCAATGAGGGTGACGACATGCGGCGATATTTCCTTCAAGGCAGTAGCGATAAGGCACAGTGCTTAAGACACAGTACTTAAGACTACTATGGTGCCATAAGTTAAACGTCTTTAGTGGGTGCTATCGATAGGAACTTTTGCAGCTTATGGGTTATCATAAGTGATAACTTTAGGGGCTGTTTAATGCAATGGCAGATTGATTTCTATCCTGGTGTTGAAAGCGACATCCTTGGTATGCCGCCAAAAATTCAGGCCAGGATGCTTCGGTTGTTAGAAATGGTTGAGCAGCATGGGGCGAACTTGGGTCCGCCGCATACGGAAGCGATGGGAGACGGTCTCTTTGAGATAAGGGCAAAAGCCAAAGAGGGTATAGGGCGCTCCTTATTTTGTTACGTACAGGGCCAGCGGATAGTTGTTCTCCATGTCTTTGTTAAAAAGAGCCAAAAAACGCCTCGCCAAGCGTTAGCACTAGCCCGGTCCAGACAGCGTGAGGTACAGCCGTGATGAATTTAAAAGCATTGAAAGAACAGGCGCTCCAGAATTCTGAGGTTAACGCTGAGTACGAGCGGTTGGCGCCTGAATTTGAATTAGCCAACACGCTTATTTCCATGCGTCAGCGTGCGGGCCTTACTCAGGAAGAGCTGGCGCAGCGATTACATACTCAGAAAAGCAATATCAGTCGGTTAGAACGTGGTGACAGTAATCCTGGCTGGAAAACACTGCAGCGTTATGCTCAAGCGTGTGGGTTTGATCTGTCTGTCCTGCCTCGACCCCATAAAGCAGCTGTTTAGCTTAAATAGATAACCATGTGTTTTTCATCTTCTCTTGCGCGCAAGCCAGGGTATCCCCAAGCTATGCAGATACTTTGAGTAAAGCCAAGAGGACTTCCCCATGACCGATACACCAAACCATACTCGCCGCCATTCCGCCCCGGTGGTCGATGGCGTGGGTAAAGCCGCCAGCCGTGCCATGCTGCGCGCAGTAGGATTTAACGACGCTGATTTCAAAAAGCCCCAAGTGGGCGTGGCCTCTACCTGGAGCATGGTGACGCCGTGCAACAGCCATATTGGTGAGCTTGCCGAGCAGGCCCGCGAGGGTGCCGATGCTGCAGGCGGTAAAGGTGTGGTCTTCAACACCATCACCATTTCCGACGGTATTGCCAATGGCACCGAGGGCATGAAGTACTCGATGGTCTCGCGGGAGGTGATCGCGGATTCCATTGAGACCGTTGCGGGCTGCGAAGGCTTTGATGGCCTGGTGGCAATTGGCGGTTGCGACAAAAACATGCCGGGCTGTGTGATGGGCCTTGCGCGTTTGAATCGCCCCAGCGTGTTTGTATACGGCGGTACGATTATGCCAGGCAAAGGGCACACTGATATTGTGTCGGTGTTCGAGGCCATGGGCGCCCACTCGCGGGGCGATATGGATTTGATTGAGCTCAAGCAGATCGAGGAAACCGCGATTCCTGGCCCCGGTTCGTGTGGCGGTATGTACACGGCTAACACCATGGCATCGGCCATTGAAGCGCTGGGCATGAGCCTGCCGGGCAGCTCGGCACAAAACGCCATTTCCCAGGAAAAACGCGACGACTGTAAAGCGGCAGGCGAGGCGGTGCTTGAGCTGCTGGCGCGGGATATCAAACCTTCCGATATCATGACCCGTAAGGCGTTTGAGAACGCGATTACCGTGGTGATTGCGTTAGGCGGCTCTACCAACGCGGTACTGCACCTGATCGGCATGGCGCGCACTATCGATGTTGAGCTGACGCTTTCCGACTTTACCGAGATCGGTAAACGCGTGCCGGTCGTGGCAGATCTTCGCCCCAGCGGCCACTACATGATGAGCGAACTTGTGGCGCTTGGCGGTATTCAACCGCTGATGAAAAACCTGCTGGAAGCTGGCCTTCTACACGGCGACTGCCTGACGGTCACCGGGCAAACACTGGCGGAAAACCTGGCAGGCGTTGAAGCCTATCCGGATGACCAGAAAATTATCGCGCCGCTGGATAAGCCGATTAAAACCGAAAGCCATCTGCGGATTCTTTACGGCAACCTAGCGCCGGAAGGGGCGGTCGCTAAAATTTCTGGCAAAGAAGGCACGCTCTTCTCCGGCACGGCCCGGGTGTTTGGTTCTGAAGAAGAAGCCCAAGCGCGCATCAATGATGGCACCGTGGTGGCAGGCGATGTCGTGGTTATTCGCTACGAAGGCCCCAAAGGCGGCCCAGGTATGCGCGAAATGCTCACCCCAACGTCGGCCATTATGGGTCGCGGCTTGGGCAACGACGTCGCGTTGATTACCGATGGCCGCTTTTCAGGCGGTAGCCACGGTTTTGTGGTCGGCCACGTGGCACCGGAAGCCTTTGATGGCGGCCCGCTGGCGCTGGTGGAAAATGGCGATCTCATCACCATCGATGCCGAAGCGGACACTATCGAAGTGCAACTAAGCGATGAAGAATTGGCAACCCGCCGTGCTGTGTGGCAACAGCCCGCACCGCGCTATACCCGCGGTGTATTGGCCAAATATGCACGGCTGGTAAGCTCCGCAAGCACCGGCGCCGTCACCGACCAAAGCGAGTAAGTGGCGCTAGCGGCCCGGCCATTCGCGCCGGGCCGTCGTTGCGGCATATGCCGGTATTCAATTTGGAGGCGTGCGACGATACGTTTATCGAATTTCGTAGCGCGTGGTAAGCGCCAGCGCACCCGCGGATGCAGCGCGAAGCGGTGCCGTAGTCAGGTGACACGGCCCGGGCGGCTGGCGCCGCCATTCGCGGGTGCCTTGCCGTTCGTTCCTCACGGCGCGTTACCGCGCGCTACGCCTTGTGCGGCCATTTGGGGTGGTTCTCGTAGCGCGTGGTAAGCGCAGCGCACCCGCGGATGCAGCGCGAAGCGGTGCTGGGGTTAAGGATAGGTGGCACATCCGGGGCGGCTGGCGCCGCCATTCGCGGGTGCCTTACCGTTCGTTCCTCACGGCGCGTTACCGCGCGCTACGCCTTGTGCGGCCATTTCGGGTGGTTCTCGTAGCGCGTGGTAAGCGCAGCGCACCCGCGGATGCAGCGCGAAGCGGTGCCGGGGTTAGGTGACACGGCCCGGGCGGCTGGCGCCGCCATTCGCGGGTGCCTTGCCGTTCGTTCCTCACGGCGCGTTACCGCGCGCTACGATGTGTGCAGCCATTTGGGGTGGTTCTCGTAGCGCGTGGTAAGCGCAGCGCACCCGCGGATGCAGCGCGAAGCGGTGCCGGGGTTAAGGATAGGTGGCACATCCGGGGCGGCTGGCGCCGCCATTCGCGGGTGCCTTGCCGTTCGTTCCTCACGGCGCGTTACCGCGCGCTACGCCTTGTGCGGCCATTTGGGGGGGCTTGTAGCGCGTGGTAAGCGCAGCGCACCCGCGGATGCAGCGCGAAGCGGTGCCGAAGTTAGGTGGCATGGCCCGGGTGGCTTGTCATCACTGCGTAAAATGCAGCGGGTAGCCTAGGCACTTTCTATTACGCAAAAGAGCCTTCCGCTATGGCTGAAGAGAACAATTTACGCACGCGCGTCAGTGAAGTCTTTAAGGTTTTTCTATGGCTTGGCCTGACCTCTTTTGGTGGGCCGGTGGCGCATCTGGGCTATTTTCGGGCTGAGTTTGTGGAGCGCCGCCGTTGGCTTTCGGAGGCTGCCTATGCGGACCTGGTCGCGCTTTGCCAGTTTTTGCCAGGACCCGCCAGCAGCCAGGTGGGTTTTGCGCTTGGGCTAATGCGCGCGGGCCCCTGGGGAGCCGCGATGGCGTGGCTGGCCTTTACGCTGCCTTCTGCCATTGTGCTGGTGCTATTTGCGTTCGGGGCGACGGTGCTGGATGGCCCGATTGTCAGCCGTATTATTCATGGCTTGAAGATAGTGGCTGTGGCCATTGTGGCCCATGCGGTATGGGGGATGGCGCGTAACCTGTGCCCGGATAAAACCCGCACGGGCATCGCGCTACTGGCCGTGTTCACGGTGTTGTTGGTCAGCGGGCCGCTAGGGCAGGTGGGCGCCATTGTGTTCGGTGGCTTGGCGGGGTTCCTGCTATGCCGCGAAGCTGTGACTGCCACGCCAAGCGAAACACTCCACTTTGCTGTGTCGCGCTCAGTTGGTGTTATCGCACTGGGGCTGTTCGCTGGGCTACTGATTGGGTTGCCGTTGCTTGCGGGAAGCGCCGTTTGGCTTGATATTGCCGATGCCTTTTATCGTTCAGGCGCGCTGGTATTTGGCGGTGGGCATGTGGTGCTACCGCTCTTACAAGCGGAAGTGGTGGAGTCAGGCTGGATAACGCCGGATGCGTTTTTAACCGGTTACGGAGCGGCACAGGCCGTGCCGGGGCCGCTGTTTACCTTTGCCGCGTACCTTGGGGCGCTACTGCCCGGCGTTAATGGCCTTGTTGGGGCGCTAGTGGCCTTGCTGGCTATCTTCATACCGGGATTTTTACTGCTGGTGGGCGTGCTGCCCTTCTGGAATCGCTTTCGCCAATGGGGCAGTGCCCAGGCATTGATGCGCGGTGCCAATGCCGCAGTGGTAGGGATTCTGGGCGCCGCGCTTTACCAGCCGGTGTGGACCAGCGCGATTATCGGGCCGTATGAATTTGCCTTGGCGCTTAGCGGCTTATTACTGCTTTCCGTGTGGAAGCTGCCTGCCTGGGCGGTTGTGGTTGTGATGGCACTGGGCGGTCTTTTGATACCGGTTCAGTAGATAATGAGCCAAAACCTTACAAAAACGCCTCGCTTAAGCGAGGCGTTCGTGGTTTAAAGGGCTAATGGCTGCTCCTATGGCGCCTCCAGCTCTAACGTGCGGCGCAGAACATTGAGCTCGTCAATGTTCAGGTGCTCAAGCCTGCCGGCGAGCAAGTCGCTAATCTTCTGTACTGGAAGCCCTGCCTGGCGGGCAATTTCCCGGCTTCCTAGATCTGATACTGCAATTAAACGCGTGATAATGCGCATTAGGCGCGTGCGTTTTTCTAATTCCCTGACATCGAGGTCAGGGCTGCTTCGCGGAGGATCCAGCGTTTCTGCGTGAGCAGTTGAGTATGCCGTACTCATGAGACTCCATCAGTCTGAAATGACAAGGACACAATGCCGCCAACGCAGGTGCATTTCAATATTTAATTTGATGAAAATTTCGCGACACTTGCGAACACCCGCTTGCGGCTTGGCTCTGGTAAACTATGTGCCTTATTTTAGCGTGCACGGCTGCTTCTGGCGTGCGGTACTTTATCGTTTTTTTATATGGCCACTGGCCGGGGAGAAATGGCATGTCGTCGAATAGCGCACCCAAAGTGGGCGTCATTATGGGGTCCAAATCGGATTGGCCGGTGATGGAGCATGCGGTGACGATGCTGGAGCGCTTAGGCGTTGCCTATGAAACGCGTGTGGTCTCTGCCCACCGAACGCCTGACCTGTTGTTCGACTATGCGAAAAGTGCCGCTGAGCGCGGTTTACAGGTAATTGTGGCCGGTGCAGGCGGTGCCGCCCACCTGCCCGGTATGGTGGCCTCACAAACGCCGCTGCCGGTGCTGGGTGTGCCGGTTGAATCCAAAGCGCTTAAAGGCCTTGATTCACTGCTCTCGATTGCGCAGATGCCTGGTGGCATCGCCGTTGGTACGCTGGCGATTGGTAAGGCTGGTGCGACCAACGCGGGCCTGCTGGCCGCGCAGATTGTTGGCCTTCAGGACAGCGCCGTGCGTAACGCGGTTGAGGCCTTCCGTGCAGAGCAGACTCAACTGGTACTGGATAACCCGGACCCGCGCCCCGCGCCGGATGCTGAGTAAAAGGAGCCCCCATGAACTCTGGTACGACAAACATCGGCGTTTTAGGCGCAGGCCAACTGGGACGTATGCTGGCGCTGGCGGGCTACCCGCTAGGCAATCGGTTTACGTTCCTGGATACCACAGGTAACCCAAGTGCGGGCATCGGCGAGGTCATTGTCGACCCGGATAATCAGCACTTGGCTGAGTTTCTCGCCAAGGTGGATGTCGTGACTTACGAGTTCGAGCATCTGCCGGTGACGCTTGTGCAGGAGATCGAAAAGCACAAGCCGGTGTATCCGAGTAGCCGAGCGATCGAGGTCTGCCAAAACCGGGTTGAAGAGAAAACCCTGTTTGATCGCTTGAACATCCCGACGCCTGCTTACCGTGTGGTCGAGAGCGCAGAGCAACTGGAAGCCGCCGCTCGCGAGCTTGGCTGCCCGGTGGTGGCAAAGTCCGTCACGGAAGGTTATGACGGCAAAGGTCAGGCGGTTTTAAAAGCCCCAGAAGAGGCGGCTAACGCTTGGCAGAGCATTGGTCATACACAGCTGATCGTTGAAGCGTTTGTGGATTTTGTGCGCGAAGTTTCGATGATTGCTGTACGCGGTCGCGATGGCGAGGTGGTTTTCTACCCCATGGCAGAGAACCAGCATGTAGGCGGCATTCTGCGTTATTCGGTGGCGCCGCTGCCCGACCTGGACGCCCAGGTGCAGCAAACGGCTGATACGTATATTCGTGCGCTGCTGGATGAGCTGGATTACGTGGGCGTGCTGGCGCTTGAGCTATTCCAAACCCGCGACGGCAGCCTGCTGGCTAACGAGATGGCACCACGCGTGCATAACTCCGGTCATTGGACGATGGATGGAGCGGTTACCAGCCAGTTCGAGAACCATCTACGCGCGGTTCAAGGATTACCGCTTGGCAGCACGGCGGCCATTGCGCCTACCTGTATGGTCAATGTGATTGGCCAGGAAGGCGACAACGTGGCCATGCTCAAGCTTGCCAATACCCATGTGCACCGCTACGACAAAGCCGAGCGGGCAGGGCGCAAGCTGGCCCACGTTAATGTGGTGGCGGCTACCCACGCTGAACTGCTGGAAAAGGTGCGCGTCTGCCGGGCACTGATACCTGATGCGCCGGCGGTTGAGTGGAGTTTTGAGCGCTCATTATAGATAAGCGTTATTAAGTCACTGAAAAGGCGCCCCACGATGTGAGGCGCCTTTTTTTATCCCGGTGTTAAGCTCTTTTTTAAGACCGTTTTAAGCTCTGTTTAAAGTCTCTCGAACCAGCTTGAACGTTTACCAACCCAGCACAATACGCCCGCTCAGCAATAGCCACAGCGCGATTAACGCAAAGTGCCCAGGGTACCAGGCCAACCAAAGCCTGCGAGGCATGGCAAACGTTACCACAGGCACTCGCTGAGCCAGGCCAGCAGCCAGTATCAGGACCACGACACAGGTGCCCACGGTAAACGATTTTGCCATATCCGAGGCGTTCATTTGCCCGGCAACCCAGAGTACGGGAAAGGCGGCTAAGCCTGCCCAAAGTCGCGCCTGAAAATGGGTGCCCGCTTGGCTAAGTGAATGCATGGCAAACATGAATAGCGGAATCAACAGTAGACCGTTGTGGCCGTACTCCACCCAGAAACCGAGCAGGTACCACACCGTGACGCCCACCGCTGTGCCCAACAGCAGCCAGCCAAACCCCAGCGTTTGCTGTTGGTAGTGCTGCCAGCCCTGGCGCGCCAGTGTGCCCAAGACCAAACCACTGGCCAGCGTAAAGCAGACGTTAAAAATCAGCGCATCCGATGCGCGTGGCATCATCATATAGGGGAGTTGCGCTACCAGCCCGATCACCAGAATACGCCGTGAATAGCGCATTGGGTTACGGGTATTAAATAGCCCGTGCCAGGCGACCATGGCGGCAAACAGCGGAAAGGCAATCCGGCCAATAGAGGAGCCTGCCCAGCTAAAATCCCCAGGCAGTACATAGCGGGTAAGGTGGTCTACCGTCATGGTAATGAGCGCGAGCCACTGGCCCCAGCCTGTCCAGTAGGAAGACGGGCGTCGGTCGATGTCTGGTGTGGCGCTAAGGGTTGCTGCCATAAAACCTCCCTGTTTTTATGACTAAATTACGGTGATAGCGAAATGATGTTTCATCACTATATGGGTTATATCGGCTATATGAACCATATCGGCTATATGCACATGGAGAATGATACAGAGACTCTTTCACGCTGACCTGGTTCATTCCAAGGGGCAGCGTACTTGTTAATGGGCCTGCGTACCTGGTTTTTAAGCCGCTGATGAAAGGAGAAAAAAGGCAAGGGCATAAATAAATCACCCCGGCAAAGGCCGGGGTGATGGGGCAGTCACTACGCTATGTGATTACTCTTCGCCAAAGTAGCGAGCGTGAATCTCATCGTAGGTGCCGTTTTCCTGAAGCGTTGCGAGGGCTTCGTTGAATTTTTCAGCAAGCGCTTCATCACGCTGGCGGAAGGCGATACCAAAGCCGTCACCAAAGTACTCTTTAGGCTCAGTGATTTTTTCGCCCACAATGGTGTAGTCAGCGTCTTCGTTCTCAACCAGCGTTGACTGGCCGATCGGGAAGTCGAGGAAGACGATATCCAGACGCTGCGCGTCCATATCCAGCACCATATCATCGGCGGTGGAGTAGCGGCTGATATCGGCCACGCTGCCGTAGTTATCGGTGACGTAGTTGTCCTGAAGTGTGCCGCGTTGAACGCCGATGGTCAGGCCTTCAAGGGTTTCTTCATTGGCTTCGTCGATATCCAGGTCGCTTGCGGCAAACCAGGCAGACGGCATGGTGATGTAGGGGTCAGAGAACAGCACCTGCTGGCGACGCTCATCGTTGATGGTCATGGAGGACATGACAGCGTCGTAGTTGCGTGACAGAAGGCCCGGAATAATGCCGTCCCACTCCTGCTCGATCCACTCGCAGGTCACTCCGATCTCTTCACACATGGCGTTGCCCAGCTCGATATCAAAACCGGTCAGGTCGCCTTCAGGGGTGCGGAATTCCATCGGGACATAAGGTACATCAACGCCAATACGCACCTCATCATAATCACGTGCCTGGGCGGAAGAGGCCGCAGCAACAGCCAAACCAATTAAAGAAACTGATAGCAACTTTTTCATTATTTAACTCCGTTGTAAAACAGGTTCACCCGAGGTGATCCTCTTTAACGTAACCCAGGTTGAGGCCGGCGGAAAGAGGAAAACGCCTTGTGAACCAACGTTTGTTTGACGTTCGCTCGTCATCGAACCGTTTACGGGGTTTGTGGCTTTAAGTGCGCAAGTAATTTCTTCTCTAAAAAGCGGAAGAAAAACAGAATGGCAAACGTTAAGCACAGGTAAATAGCCGCGACAAACAGGAAGGGCTCAAACGGGGTATAGAACCGCGAATAGACATAGCGAGCCGCTCCGGTCAGATCCATTAAGGTGACCACGCTGGCTATCGCGCTGGCATGAAGCATGAAAATCACTTCATTGCCGTAGGCGGGTAGAGCGCGACGAAATGCGCTGGGGATAATGATCCGGCGCATCATCAGGCTTTGGGACATGCCGTAAGCGCGTGCTGCTTCAATTTCACCTTTGGACGTCGCCTTGATAGCACCCCGGAAAATCTCTGTGGTATAAGCCGCCGTGTTGAGAGTGAAAGCGATCAGTGCGGGGTAGAAGGCCTCACGGAAGATCGGCCACAAAAAGCTTTCCTGGATGCCATCAAAAAACACCACGCCGTAGTAAATAATATACAGCTGGACCAGCAGCGGCGTGCCACGAAACACGTAGGTATAGGCATACACGGGCAGGCTGATCCATTTACGCCGTGAGCTGCGCATAATGGCAAGCGGCACCGCTAGCACCAGCCCGATTACCAGCGACAGAAACACCAGCTGTGTGGTGGTGACAAGCCCTGTCCAGTAGTAGCCCATTGTAGTGGGGGTGAAGATCAGATTGCCGGACAAAAGGTCATTAAACCATGCGGAAATATCTAGCATGTCATTGCTCCCCAAAGCCGATGTCGTAGCGCTTTTGTAGCCGGGCAAAAATCCACTCGGAGACGCTGGCAATCAACAGATAGGCAACGGCTACAGGGATTAAAAACACAAACGGCTCGTGAGTCGCTCGGGAGGCTTCAGCGGCCACACGGACCATATCGGTCAGGCCGATTACCGAGACGAGCGCGGTGGTTTTCAGCAGCACCATCCAGTTATTGGAGAGCCCGGGCAGCGCATGACGCATCATTTGTGGGAAACGAATGCGGCGAAAGACCAGTGTGCTGCTCATCCCGTAGGCTTTGCCTGCCTCAATTTGGCCGTTATCGACGGCCATAAAGGCGCCCCGGAAGGTCTCGCCCATATAGGCACCAAAAATAAACCCAATGGTCAGTACGCCCGCGGCAAAGGCATTGAAATTAATGTAAATATCAATGTCGTAGCTGTAGTACAGAATATCACTAATCGCGTTAACACCGATTTGGCCGCCGTAAAACAGCAGCATCATCAAGACAAGGTCTGGCACGCCGCGAATCAGCGTCGTGTAAACGGTTGCCGTGCCGTGCAATAGCCAGTGGCGCGACATCTTGGCTGTGGCGGTGAGAAGGCCTAGCGCGATGGCTAACAGTAGCGATAAAACCGCTAGTTGAACGGTGACCCCGGCACCTTCGATCAAACGGGGGCCGTACCCTTGCAAATCCAGCATGGTCGCCTCGCAGATCAGTAGTTAGGAGTAAGAAACTGTTTCAGTCGGGACGATTGGGGGTTGCCTAATACATCATCTGGCGCCCCGGCTTCTTCCACCAAGCCCTGATGAAGATAGATCACCTTGCTTGAGACATCGCGGGCAAAGCTCATCTCATGGGTAACCACCACCATGGTACGCCCTTCATTGGCCAGGTCGCGCATGACTTTCAGTACGTCGCCAACAAGCTCCGGGTCCAGCGCCGAGGTCGGCTCATCAAACAGCATAACCTCTGGGTTCATGGCCAGTGCCCGAGCAATCGCGCCGCGCTGCTGCTGGCCACCTGACATTTGCGCCGGGTAGGCGTTGGCGCGGGCGGTTAGCCCCACACGCTCAAGCAGCGCATGGGCTTGTTCAATCGCTTCTTTTTTAGGAAGGCCGAGCACATGGATAGGCGCTTCAATTATATTTTCAAGCAGCGTCATGTGTGCCCAGAGATTGAAATTCTGAAACACCATGGAAAGCTTGGCACGCATTTGGACAACCTGTTTCCAATCGGCTGGCTCGCGTCCGTGCCGGTTCACCTTAAAGCGTATCGGGTCGCCGTGAAGGATAATCTCGCCCTCATCCGGCTGCTCTAACAGGTTCATACAGCGCAGAAAGGTACTTTTACCCGACCCTGAAGCGCCAATTAGCGTGATGACATCACCTTTTTGGGCTTCTAGTGAAAGGCCTTTCAGAACTTCCGTATCGCCGAAGCGCTTTTTAATATTACGCACTTCCAGGGGAGTAGCGGCCATAAACATAGGCTCCAGTACAAAGTTGCCGCGGTAGCAACGTGTTGAGTTAACGTAGGCTAAATGCGGCTGGCGCGAAAAAAGTGGCGATTCTATCAGGCTCAGCGAAAAATGCGTGCTTTCCTTATACGATAAATGTAGGAAGGCGGCCGTAAGTGATACGCGTGTACCTCGATATTATCTCCATGTTGTTGTTATTAAATAACTATTAAGCTTATTTTGCGGTTTGACTTGGAGGGTGAATCGGGGCCACCAAAAGCGCCGTCCGCGCCCCCAACGCCACGTTGGCATTAGGAAATACGACATGTAGCGGCGTCTCGCCCACCACGAAATCGCCTGCCACGCGATCCCGGGCCAAACGCGTGCCGGGCTCAAAACGGCTGAAGTTGGGCATGTCAGCATCAACGTAGAGCGTAAAGTCCTCCGCTTGGCGCTTAAGCTCATGCTCTACCTGAAAGAATACCATGCTCGCGGGGTCTTGCTGAGCAGGTGTTTCGCCTTTGCTGAGCGACGTAAGCAGCGCGCCCATTGGGATTAGCGATGCTCTGTCATTTTGCCCGAAAGGGGCGACGCGGCCTAGCTCAAAAGTGAACGCTTGAGCGCCGTGGTAGTGCTTGCTGTAGTGCGAGAAGGTCCAGCTTGTCTGGTGTTGATGAAGCACGGCCTGCATGCCCGCTGCAGCAAGCCACTGCCACTGCTCCGGCAGGGTTGCAGTGTTAGCAAACGGCTCGACAACAAAAATCGGGTAGAGGCTTTCACGAATGGCGGTGTGCAAGTCGTAGTGCAACCTGGGCCGCGCGGCATGAGTTTCATAAAATCGGTCTACCGCAGCCATTAGTTCACGTGCGCGTTCTGGCTCCTCACCGCTGCCCGTTAAATTACGCTTAAAGAGGCGGTTAAGGTTGGTTGCTATAAACCGTTGCTGAGCGCGTAGCGCGGGGATATTACCAAGGATGACCAGTACGGGAGCACCCAGTGGGGTAGTGCCTGCTTCCAGGGCGCTTAGCCACTCACCGAGTAGTTCAACCGGAGCCGTTTCGTTGCCATGAATCGCCGCTGAAAAAACGCAGGCATAGGCCTCTGGCTGCGGCGTATGGGGGATAAGCTCCATAATGCCGGGGGCATGAAGCCGATAAGTACCGCTTGGAAATTGGCCGCTACGCTGTACGGGAAGGTGCCCATCAAGGGTCCAGTCAAGCCAGTGATTCAGCATTATCGGCCTCTTGTTATAGGTTGGAAATCCACACGCTATCTTTAACATGCTCAAAAACGTGAGCAAGCATTAGCGTCGTGGTTATGAAAATGGCGGGCGCTCGAGTGTAAGACGGTACCTAAACGCCCACGGTGAGTGGGCGTTTTAATAGGAAGGGCGCTTTGCCGCGCACTTTTTGGATTAACTGCGAGAAACCAGCCGCTGCTTTGTATCTGCGTAAGGTGAAAATCGAAGAGAGCAGGGGAAAACATTCGCTTTTCGCTGCTGCAGGCTAGGCTATGTTGTAGTCATTCCCTAATCGGAATGCCATTAACGTAGCTAAAACGCAGTCCAAAGGAGTAAGCAATGACAAAGGTATTGGTACTTTACTATTCCATGTATGGGCATGTTGATACCTTGGCCAAGGCCGTTGCAGAAGGGGCAAGGAAAGTTGAAGGCGTAGAGGTAACCGTTAAGCGAGTACCTGAAACCATGCCCGCAGATGCCTTCAAAAATGCCGGCGGTAAGCAGGATTACGATACGCCCGAAGCGACTCCCCAGGAACTGGCCGATTACGATGCGATTATTGTTGGTACCCCAACCCGCTTTGGCAATATGACCGGCCAAATGCGCACCTTTTTTGACCAAACCGGCGGTTTATGGGCTAACGGCACCTTGCGTGGCAAAGTGGCGAGTGTGTTTACCTCAACAGGTACCGGCGGTGGCGATGAGATGACGATTACCTCCACCTGGACGACGCTTGCCCACCACGGCATGGTGATTGTGCCCGTCGGTTATGGTATTGAAGAGCAGTTTGATATTTCCGAAGTCAGCGGTGGTAATCCTTACGGAGCGGCGACTTTGGCAGGTAGTGACGGCTCCCGCCAGCCAAGCGAGCGTGAACTGAAGCTTGCGCGCTTTCAGGGCGAGCACGTTGCGAAAATCGCTGCGAAGTTAGCGGAGTAACCAACCGCCAATAAAAAGCCACCCCGTCGATAATTATCTGCGGGGTGGCTTTCCTATGGCGAAGGGATTACTGGCTTAAACGTTTGGCAATCGCGCGGCCCAGGCTTTCCGTGGTGCCTTGGCCGCCAACATCACGGGTGACCACTTGGCTGTCACCTTCGCGAAGCACGTCTTCAATCGCCGTCACCATCGCATCAGCGGCTTCTTTATAGCCCAGATGCTCAAGCATCATGGCGCCAGACCAAATTTGCCCAATTGGGTTGGCGATACCTTTGCCTGCAATATCCGGTGCGCTGCCGTGTACCGGTTCAAACAGGCTGGGGAATTTACCTTCAGGGTTAATGTTGGCCGAAGGGGCAATGCCGATCGTGCCGGTACACGCCGGCCCCAGGTCGGAAAGAATATCGCCAAACAGGTTGCTGCCGACGACTACGTCAAACCAGTCCGGATGCAGTACAAAGTTGGCGGTCAGAATATCAATATGGAATTTATCAACATCAATCTCTGGGTACTGCTTGGCCATTTCCAGCACGCGCTCGTCCCAGTAGGGCATGGTGATAGAGATGCCGTTGGATTTGGTGGCCGAGGTGAGCTTTTTACGCGGGCGGGTTTGCGCCAGATCAAACGCATATTTAAGCACGCGGTCAACGCCTGTGCGCGACATCACAGTTTCCTGGATGACGATTTCGCGCTCGGTGCCTTCAAACATCTTGCCGCCGATGCTTGAGTATTCGCCCTCGGTGTTTTCGCGCACCACGTAAAAGTCGATATCGCCCGGTTCACGCCCAGCAAGCGGGCTTTTAATACCGGGCATTAGCTTGCAAGGGCGCAGGTTGATGTACTGGTCGAACTGGCGGCGAAACTGCAGCAGCGAGCCCCAAAGGGAAATATGGTCGGGCACTTTGTCGGGCCAGCCTACCGCGCCGTAAAACAGCGCATCGAACCCCTTGAGCTGTTCAAACCAGTCGTCCGGCATCATTTGGCCGTGCTCCAGGTAGTAGTCGCAGCTGCCAAATTCAAAGGTCGTGAATTCAAGGTCGATATTAAAGCGCTGGGCTGCGGCCTCAAGGGCGCGAATACCTTCGGGCATGACTTCGGTACCAATGCCGTCGCCAGCGATCACTGCAATACGGTGGGCCATTTGGATTCCTTGTTATTGAAGAGGTGAGCGATGAACGCAGTGTAGCCGCTATCTGGCTGATAATAATCAGGCTATTATTCAAGCTATTGTTGCCTGAAAGTGGAGAATCCATGTCGGCGCTAGATGATCTGGCCTTTTTTCAGCAGTTAGCCCGTGCAGGAAGTTTGACGGGAACGGCGCGTGAGCTGGGGCTTTCGCTGTCGGCAGTGAGCAAGCGCTTAAAGCAGCTAGAGGCGCGGTTGGGCGTGGAGCTTGCCGCACGCACTACTCGGCGGCTGACGCTCACGGCAGAAGGCGAGCGTTATCTCTCCCGCGGGGCGCTGATTCTGGATGAACTGGGGGAGCTTGAGAACTCTCTTAACGATACACATAAGCATGGGCTTAGCGGACGGCTACGGGTTAATGCCACCTTTGGTTTTGGTCGGCAGCACATTGCGCCGCTGCTCTCCACCTTTTGTGCAACGCACCCAGCGGTTGAGGGATGGCTGGAGCTCACCAATTTTCCACTTAACCTGAGCGATCACGGTTTTGATGTCGGTATACGGATTGGCGAGCCGCCGGATTCACGTTTGATTGCTCGGCCAATTTTGCCCAATCGCCGAGTGCTGTGTGCAGCGCCTGGTTATATCGCCCGTATGGCACCGCTGAACGCGCCTGGCGACCTTGTGCGCCAGGCGTGCCTGGTGATTCGTGAAAACGATACGGACTTTCCCCTTTGGCGTTTTGAGCGCTGTAATGACCCAGGGTGTGTTCAGTCAGTGAAGGTGAGTGGGCGGCTGGCCAGTAACGATGGAGAAGTCATAACTCGGTTGGCCCTGGACGGGCACGGGATAATGATGCGCTCCTGGTGGGATGTAAACGAGCACTTGGCCAGCGGGGCGCTGGTGCCGCTGCTGCCTGAGTGGCAGGGCGTGCGGGCCGACTTTTATGCGGTATTTGAGCAGCGCCGCCATGTGCCCACGCGGTTACGCGCATTTATTGATCATGTGCAGCGTGACATAAGCGGGCGAGTACCGCCGCTGCCAGGCCTCGGCCTCGATGAACGACGGTGACCAGCTCATCACGCACTGACACGTTCGGTCAGAAACCAGTGAATAAAATAAGTATCTTGT
>NZ_JBQSXT010000013.1:0-119440 GCF_052378605.1 Halomonas sp. AOP27-A1-41 | reverse complement strand
ATTCAGTATCATTTAGAAAATCCGATATTGTTGCGTTGGAAAGTTGGGATGCTTTACTGGCTGAAGGCAAGCAAATGCATCACTGCATTGGCAGTTATGCGGCACAAGTCAGCGCTCGTCAGGTATTTGTCTACCACATGGAAGCACCAGAAGCGTTAACCATCGCGATCTCCTCACAAGGCAGCCAGTGGGGAGTGCAAAATACGTGGCTATTGCAATGCATTACCGAGCGAGGCGTCACTTGAGGCAATACAGCGATGGTTAACTGCTCACTATTAGGAGTGGGTTGTGGCTTGGGCTTCTGGCAGGAAGGCGTGCTCGTTCACCCATTTCGCTAAATCGCCCAGCGCTTTCATGGCGCCTGCTTTAGTGTACTCGTGGGGCCATGCACTCAATGCTAAACAGCGCCCTTTAACTTCGTACCAGGTATGCGTGTCATTACCGTCTCTGTACCAGCTACAGCTCGGCTGTTTAGTGTCAGGTGTTACGTCCAGGAAAGCTTGCTCGATATTTTTTAGCCAAGGGTCATTGCTTGTTTGGCTTTCCAGATATACTCGAACTTCAAAACCGATACTTTCATCGCCTTCTGACACTGAAGAAGGATAATAAATGAGACATATTTGGGCAGCTCCTGAATTACCCCAAGTACTGGGGGAAAAGCGCCAGGCTTTTATATTGTCACCCCAGTCCTCGGGGTTATTTTTGGTATTAATGTCTGTCGTCGCTATTTGCAATGCAGCAGCAATATGACTTTTACCTTCCGCCACCAGTTCTTGCTCGAATTGTTTCAAACGTTGAGATGCTTCATATAAGCTATTGAAATGCTTTAACGAAAAATCCAGTTCGTTTTTTGTCATCGTCTTTTCTTCAGTTGGGTGGGCGATAGAGGCGAGATGCTGTAATAATTCCTGGTAGAAAACTTGCCATTTTGTCTGATTGGACGGGGCCACGTCTTGCCCGTAAAGTTCATACGCCGAGGCCACTATTTCCGAGTAGGATAGCGTCGGCCAGCCTGCGTTACGGGCGGGTATCCGAACACCTTCTTTGGTGTCATCCGGGCATAAAACGCACTTGTAGGTGGTAACCGCATAGCTTTCCAGCAATTTGTCATAGGCATAAAACGGATTATTCGTCGCTGCAGCCCATACTTTATGCTCGATGCCTAATACGAAGTCGTTTCCCGAAACCACTAAGTCCAAGCGTTTGGTTGACTCGCTTTCAACATTCCAGCTTCCTACTTCCCGTTCGGTAGTGATTGCTTCCCAGTCGACTTGCTGTAGATCGTCATGATCAAACTTACGAGCTAGCGCATGCAAAATGGCCTTGGCTAACCAGTGCGGTGCGCCGGGATAGCCGCCCATAAAGAAGGCCATTAAGTCGGATAGCCGGTTCTCATGCTGACCTGGCCCTGCAACGGAAAACAAATTGGGTGTTAAAGGTTCTGGTTTAGGCAGCAGTGCCAATTTCTCGAAAAAACGCTCCAACGCTGCCAAATCGGCCGATTCTGAAGACATTGATTAATCCTAAAGAGTGGTAAATGGATCCCGTCCATTAGCTTGCTGCCTAATTATACTATTGGCGAATGCGAATCGTATGACTAGGTAACCTTAAATTATCCAGCGATAATTGGTCACGCGATAGCATAGCGTTAAGGGAAACTGTCGGTATTCGTCATCGTTGCCAGGCGGGCCACGTGGCGCTGACGCCTTCTACGTTAACTGATAAGAGCGAATTAAAAGCTCAGCAATAGCTCACAGGTAACGCAGATAGCATTTCGCCCAGGGGCAAGCGCTCCTTGATGTTGTTCGCCACCGATACCGACAGAGACTGCTTGAAGTGAGGGTTGCCCATCTTTCAATGTTCCATTGAGTATCAGTATTTCATTCGCGTGGCTTTTAAGCTGGTGGCCGTCTGTAAAACAGGTTTTCACCAGGCTTCCAAGGCCCATGATCTGTGCCGTATCAATCCCGTAACGTTTAGTGGTTGCTGCGATGGCGGTATTGAGGTCTTGATTCGGGCGTAGCGTCAGTAAGAGGGCGTTGGGCTTAGCGGCACTGCTGGCACCCTGGTAAGGCGCAAAAAGAGGAAACCGGGTTTCTTCATCAGCCGTGACGGCCAAATAGGCGCCTTCTATCGCGATACACGATACCTCAATGTCATTGGCTAATATCGACGCGGGCGCTAGCAGATGGCCAACCGCGGTATGCCCATCGCCTTGCTGCCATATCCCGTGGCAATGCAGGAAAGGTTCACCATCACGCAGGCCTACATGAATGCCTGCGGTGTGTATATTGGCCGGTGGTGATAAACGGTGCGTTTCACTGTACCAGGCGGCATGTTGCCCACTTGGGTCATCGCCCGGGATGACATAGTGAAGCGTTTGCATCGCTGCATTATTGATCGTTAAGTACGCTGATGAGATGGCCTGCTTTTGAAGCGCTTGGACGATGGCGTCATGTAGCGTTTGGCCGCCTTCAAGCGTGAGTGATCGCTCTTGGGTATGGCAGAGCTGCGCCTGGTAGCGCGCTTGTGCAGGCGTGCCAGGGTGCTCAATATAGCCAAGCGTTGTCGTATTGCTGGGTGGTGAACTCATGTTGCCTCCTGTAATTCACCACGCTCCGTTAATGTTTCACGAATGAGCTTTTTAGTGATTTTTCCATAAGCTGTTTTGGGCATTTCTTCCCAGAATACGTAGCTTTTAGGCATCTTGTAGCGAGCAATGCGCTCACTTAGCCATGTATTCAAGGAGGCAGCATCCAGTGGCTGGCCGGGGTACAACACACACACGGCTATGCCGACTTCACCCCAGACAGGGTCAGGTACGCCCAATACGGCTGTTTCGGAAATGGCAGGATGGCTAAGCAGCTTCTCTTCGATTTCGCGAGGATAAATGTTGGAGCCGCCCGATATATACATGTCCGAAACGCGCCCGGTCAGGTAAATGAATCCTTCTTCATCCCGATGGCCCAGGTCGCCCGTTAAAAACCAGCCATCTCGAAAGCTCTTTTGATTGGCTTCGGCGTTATTGTAATAGCCCGCAAAAACAGCCGGCCCGATGACGGCGATTTCTCCCGTTTCACCGGCAGCAACTTCAGCACCGCTGCTATCCTGAATTTGCACCTGCATGCCGGTACGCGAAAAGCCGCAGCTCCCGATTTTCATGTGGTTATCGTCAACGTGGTGAAGCGCAGGGGGCAGCACCGTTATATTGCCGGTTACCTCGCCAAGCCCGAAATACTGAACCAGCACGGACCCTAATGTTTCCAGCGCTTTCACCTGGTCGGACCGGTACATGGGCGCACCAGCGTAGACAACGTAGCGTAAGGAAGAGTGGTCATGCCGCTTTACACTGGAGTGCTCAATGAGCATTTTGACGATAGTGGGAACGGTGAATAAGTTGGTCACGTTCCACTTTTCAACAAGCTGCCAAATCACCTCGGGGTCAAATTTCTCGTCCGCTGGGAGTATGGTTTTAACGCCGTGAGCGACTTGGGCAAGCTGATGAACGCCCGCGCCGTGAGACAAAGGCGCGACGACGATAGACGCGTCAGAGGCGCTGGTTCCTGGCATCAAGTCACATAAATGATTCGTGACAACGAAGGCCATTTGGCCATGGGTCAGTACCGCTGCCTTGGGGCGCCCGGTGGTACCAGAGGTGAAGAAAAACCACGCAGGGTCATCGCGATTAACCGCAGCGGTTGGCATGTGCTGGCCTGAAAAGCGTTCCACCAGCGTTTCGTAATCGACGGCGAAATCACTCTCTCCAATCGAGATCGTCACATCAACAAGAGGGGCGCAAGCGGCGGCGTGATGGGTAAAGCTGGCGCCACAAAGCAGGCCTTTTGCCCCAGAGGATTCAGCCAGGTAAGCCACTTCGTCGGGCGACTGACGATAGTTGGTCGGCACCCATACGGCGCCTATTCTCCAACAGGCAAACATTGCTTCAAACATTTGGTGGCAGTTGGAGGACTGAACCAGTAAGCGGTCACCCTTTTGCAGGCCCATTTCATGGCGGAGCGCGTACGCAAACGCTTGTGAGCGCTCCTCCATCTGTTTCCATGTCCAGGTCTTTTCGCCCCACACAAAGCCAATCTCATTCGAGAAGCGGCGCGCGCTTTCGGTGAGAAGGTGAGACAGGTTCATTACTCGGGTAGAAACAGGCATGACGCTATTGTGTTCATTCAGGCTCATTTCACACGCTCCAGAATAGACACGTAATTAGTAACGGCCGCGCCGCCCATATTGAAGACGCCAGCCAGGTTTGCATTGGGTATTTGCATCTGTTCCGCCTCACCCATTAACTGCATGGCGGCCATTACATGCATGGAAACACCGGTAGCGCCGATAGGATGGCCTTTGGACTTTAGCCCGCCGGATGGATTGACAGGCAAGGCGCCATCTTTTTGCGTGATACCTTCCTGAATAACACGATAGCCTTCCCCTTTTTTGGCGAGCCCCATCGCTTCGTATTCAAGCAGCTCGGCGATAGTGAAGCAGTCGTGCGTTTCGACGAGGGATAAATCCATAATATTGACGTCAGCGCTTGCGAGCGCTTTCTGCCAGGCCATTGATGCCCCACGAAACTCCAATATGTCTCGTCTTGAAAGCGCCATTAAGTCATTGGCTTGCGTTCGTGCCCGAAAGGCAATCGCACGCTTTAATTGAGTGGCCGTTTCGGCATCGGCAATGATCATGGCTGCCGCGCCATCCGAAATGAGCGAGCAGTCTGTGCGGCGCAAAGGACCTGCGACCGTCGGGTTGCGGTCTGAAACGGTGGCGCAGAAATCGACGCCGATATCTTTGCGCATTTGGGCATAGGGGTTAAACACGCCGTTGGCGTGGTTTTTGGCCGCGATCATGGCGAGTTCGTAGGAGCGATCCCCGTAGGTTTGGAAGTAACGTTCCGCAATTTCACCGAACACTCCCGCAAAGCCCCCCGCAATATGGGCTTCTTCATGGTGATAGCTGGCGCTTAGCAGAATGTTGCCCACTTCAGCGGTAGGCGTTGCCGTCATTTTTTCAGCGCCGATGACCAGGGCGATGCGTCCACGGCCAGACTCTATAAAGTCGAGCGCGCCATGCAGCGCTGCGCTGCCTGTCGCGCAGGCATTTTCGTAACGCGTGGCGGGCGTGTGCGCAAAGCGCTCGTCGCCCATCGCCACCAGGGCTGCCTGGAAGTCCTGAGCCGAGAAACCATTGTTATAGACACCGACAAAAATGCCGTCGATAGCCTCATGGTCGACGCCTGCATGAACGAGCGCATCCTGAACCACGCTTTGCATCAGCGCTTGGGTATCGGGTTCGGGCAATTTTCCAAAAGGGGAGTGGGCCCAACCGACGATCTGTGCTTTTGTCATTATTTGCTCCTGGCGAGGGGAGTGGGAGATGTTTGATGTCTTGTAAATTCAGCGGCTAACAGATGCTCAATCGCTAACGCTTCTTCTTTTAATCTCGGCACAAGCGTTTGGGAGCGGCGTGGTTCCTGCATGCGGCTCTCTATCGCTGCCAACGAAAGTGAGCCGGCCAGTACGCCATCAGGCCAACGTAGGGCAATGCCGATTCCCCATGAATCCGCAAACACCAGCCCAGGGTTAACGGCATAGCCCTGCAACCGCGTTTCGTTCACCAGGTTTACCATATGCTCTGGAGCCAGTTGGGGGTATTGCTGTTCAAGGAGCGAGCGTTGAGCATCTAATACGTGGGTAATTTCAGCGTCAGGCAGCGCTGCCAACATGGCGAGTGAGCCTGCGCCTACTCCCAGAGGATGATAGGCGCCTTGCACAAGGGCATGGGTCCGAATGGGGTAAACGCCGTCTTCACGATACAGACACAGCGAGAAGTGGCCTCGGCGGATAGAAAGGCAAGCGGCATCTTCCGTTCGCTGCGCTAAACGAGCGACATTGCACGTAGCCAGGCGCGTCAGGTTATGTTGCTCGGAAGCTCTGTGGCCCAGCAAATAGGCTTCTGGGCCTAATTGATAATGATGATTAGCGGGCGATTGCTCTACCATTCCTGCATTAATAAGTGCCAGCAGCAATCGTCTTACCGTGGGCTTGTTTAAACCACTGTGCCTGGTTAAATCGGCCAGTGAGCTGCCTTCGGCTTGTCGAGCAATCAGGCTTAATAACCCCAGTGCACGGTCGACGCTTTGTGCACCAGCGGTTGTGCTCTCCGTTATTAAGGCTTTATGTTCCATATTATGGACCGATTGTTGTTTTAATGGCGCGTGTATTGAGCTTGTTTTGCTGATACTTTGACTTTCTGGAATGCTTTTGGCAAATTTTTATTGTCGTATATATAACGAATGGTCCATATTGTGGATTATAACAATCAAGTGCGTTAGCACGGATACGCCACGAGGAATAGAACATAATGAAACGCCATGCTTTTTTAAAAACTGTCTGGGCCACCTCTGCTGCAAGCTTGCTTTTTGCCAGTGCGGCATCCGCTGAAACATTAAGGCTTTCTCATAACACCGGTGACACCACCACGTGGCATGAAGCCGCTGAACTCTTTAACGACTTGTTAAATGAAGCCTCAGAAGGCGAACTGTCGGTTCGTACGTTTCCTAACTCGCAGTTAGCGGGTGGCGACCAGATGCGCCAGTTTGAAATGGTGGGTAGGGGCGCTATTGATTTAGTGATGACCTCCGCCATTAATGTCACGCCGTTAATACCTGAAATGGCTGTTTTTTCACTGCCTTATCTCTACGACGGTTATGATCAGGTAGACGCCACCATGAACGGCGAGCCGGTTACGTTGCTTGAAGAGATCATGGATGAAAAGGGCGTTAAGGTGCTGGCCTGGGGTGAAAGCGGTTTTCGTGAACTGACCAATAGTAAACGGCCGATTCGTAGCCCTGACGATATGCGCGGGTTAAATATGCGTGTGGCAGGTCCTATGTATGTTGATGTTATGGATGCACTGGGCGCCAACCCGCAGCAAATGCAGTGGGTCGAGACGATCTCGGCATTGCAGCAAGGCGTTGTTGACGGCCAGGAGAACGGAATTGGTGCCGTTATCATTCCCCAGCGTATTTATGAAGTGCAAGACTATATAACGCTCTGGCACTACTCGTATGACCCTGTCTTTTTAGGCGTTTCCAAGCAGCGTTGGGAAAGCTTCGATGCTGAAACGCAGGAGATGGTTCAGCAAGCGGCTGACCAGGCCATGGCGCATCAGCTCGCCATCACTCGCGAAAATACGGCCAAGGGCGTCGACTTTCTTCGTGAGCAAGGCATGGATATTACCGAATTGACCCCGGAAGAGATTGAGGTATTTAGGCAAGCAACGGCACCTGCCTTTGATATCTGGGCTGAAAGAGTCGGTCCTGACATTGTTTCCAGCTTTGTCGAAACGATAGAAAGTTCCAAGCAGCAATAACGAATAGCATTTACTGACAATAACTCTGACTAACCTTAGTCAGAGTTATTGGTGTCAGTATAGGGTCAATGCCTTATGAAATTTATAATTAACGAATTTGAAAAAATAGTATGCACTGGCCTCTTCTTGAGTATGGCGCTACTTGGCTTCGCTAATGTCGTTGTTCGATACGGTACTAACTACTCGCTTGCCGCGACAGAAGAACTTCTTACCAATGGGTTTTTGATATTAACCATTTTTGGCGCGGCGATTGCGGCAAGGCGGGGTGAACACTTGGCGGTAACTGTTCTCTATAACGTATTGCCAAGGCACGCTAAAACAGTCGTCTTTATGTTGTCTGTGCTGCTGTCTGTAACGTTACTATGCATGTCAGCCTATTTCTCCTGGGAAGTATTAAGCAATCAGTTTAATAGTGGAACCCGCTCTTACGGACTAGGGTTACCCGCCTGGTACTATCATGTTGCTGTACCCTTTGGCTTTATTCTCATTGCTATCCGCTTTTTGCAGCGTGCATGGCAAGAAATGAACGGCAACGTGGAAGCCACGATCGGAGGCGCAGATGTTTGATATCTTCGGCACGCTTTCGACAGGTTCACAGATGATTACCGCCTTTTTCCTGCTGCTTTTGTTGAGAGTGCCCGTCGCATTCTCACTCGGCCTGTCCGCTATTTATGCCATGTGGCACATGGGGTTTGGATTAGATCTCGCCGGTGATTTGATTGCGACAGGTATTACCAAATTTTCATTATTAGCGATTCCCTTCTTTATTCTTGCTGGAACGTTGATGGGAAGGCTTGGAATTGCTGACCGGATGATCCGTTTTTTCAGAGTACTGGTGGGTGGTCTGCCCGGAGGAATGGGTATCGTCGGTACGGTCGTTTGTTTGTTTTGGGGGGCTGTTAGCGGTTCTGGCCCGGCATCGGTTGCCGCCATTGGGCCCATGATCATAAAAGGCATGGAAGAAGACGGCTACCGCAAGGCCTATGCTGCAGGTTTGGTGTGTACGGGCGCGGCCTTGTCGATCGTTATCCCGCCTTCTATCGGGTTAGTGATTTACGGCGTTATTGCTGAAACCTCAATATCGAAGCTGTTTATGGCTGCCATTTTACCTGGCCTGATGATGGGCGGTTTAATGATAGTGACCCTGCCGTGGGGGCGCGTGAAAAACGCAGGAGCTGCGGGATCATCTGGCCTGTCATCTGAACCTTCCGTTATGTCGATGGGCGATAACCCTTACCCGCAACTGGGCTATGCAGGTCGATTATGGGCTTCCTTTAAAGACTCTTTTTGGGGCCTGCTCACGCCGGTCGTTATTTTGGGAGGGATATACGCCGGTGTGTTTACCCCTACGGAAGCCGCATTAGTGGCCACTATCTATGCGTTACTGGTGGGCGCGGTCATCTATAAAACATTAAGCATCAAAAAATTGTATGAAGCCGTTAGTGATGCAGCGGCATCGTCTGCCGTCGTCATGCTGGTGGTTGCGTACGCAAGCCTGTTTGGTTGGGTGGTGACGGTTGATGACCTGGTAGGCACTTACTCTTCCATGCTGTTAGGCATGAGCAACAACGAGTGGGTTGTTTTATTGGTTATCATGCTGATCTTGCTGATTATTGGCATGTTTATGGATGCGGTGACGGTGATGTTTATTTCGTTACCGGTGTTTCTTCCTATTGTGCACCAGCTTGGCTGGGACCCTGTCTGGTTTGGTGTTTTGGTGATGATTAACCTCTCCATTGGCCTGATAACACCACCTGTGGGTATTAATCTTTATGTCGCTGCGAATGTGACAGGTCTTTCCATTGAAAAAATAGCGCGAGGCACCTTTATTTGTGTTGGCGCGTGTTTGGTAGGGCTCGCATTAGTGGCTTTTTTCCCGCAGATATCCATGCTTTTGGTCAGTCAATAATAACGAGAGAAGAGGTGCTTGATGGTCACTAAAAAAGTTGCCGTTGTAACCGGTGGTGCGCGGGGAATCGGGCTTGCTGCCGTAGAGATTTTTCTTGCAAAGGGTTATGACGTAGCCGTGGTGGATATGAGCTACACGGTTGCCAACGAATTGGCCGAGACGTACAGCGGCGTGCTGCCAATCGAATGTGATGTTTCTAATCCTGATGACGTTATCGCCATGGCTGCGGTCATCGAGCGCCAATATGGTCGTGTCGACGCGCTAGTCAATAACGCAGGAATAGCCGCTCTTCATCCGATAGAGGAGACTGGCTTTGATAGTTGGAAAAAAATCATGTCGGTGAACCTGGACGGCACCTTTCTTGTTACGCAGGCCCTTACGCCGCTGATGAAAAAGGTATCCGGAGCGATTGTTAACGTAGCTTCTATCGCGGGTTTGCGCGCCAGTACGTTAAGAACGGCTTATGGTACGTCCAAGGCGGCGGTTATTCATTTAACCAAGCAGCAGGCAATGGAGTTGGGCGAGTACGGTATAAGAGCCAACTGCGTGGCGCCTGGGCCCGTAGAGACGGAGCTATTGGCAAAGCTGGTGGAAGCCGCGCCGGAAATGAAAGCAAGCTACCTTGAGACGATTCCTCTTAACCGGTTTGGTCAGGAGAAAGAAATAGCCGAGGTGATTGCCTTTTTATGCTCCCCAGAGGGCGGGTATGTCACGGGGCAGACGATTGCGGTTGATGGTGGTTTTCAGTCAGCGGGAGTGGGGCTCACCGCCTTACGAAGTGCTAATAACCCGTAAGTAGCTGGCGCAAGCTCCACTACTTGGCAGCATGCGCCACTGCGTTTATCGGCCGTTATTAAATACTTTTATCCCCTCTTAAACGGATTCAACCCATTGGCCTGTTGCATCATCATGCGCTTGGCGAGTGGGAAGCGTTCGGCCAAATGCAGGCTTAGATCACCCAGCTGGCGCAGTGGTTTGGCGCCGGTGAACAAGTGGTGGAAGCTGTCGGTCGCGGCGATCATGGCCTGATTTGCCACGCGGCGCTGGCACTCGAAACGGTGCAGGTTAATGTGGTCGCCCGGGTCGCGGCCTTTAATAACCATCTCGGCCAATGTATCGGCATCGTGCAGGCCAATATTTAACCCTTGGCCTGCCAGCGGATGAACCACATGGGCAGCATCGCCAATTAACGCCAAGCGCTTGCCGATATAGCGGCGGGCGTGCTGGCGTTTAATCGGGAAGCTGGCGCGGGCGACAATGCGGGTCAGTTTACCCAGCCGTTTGGGGTACGCGTTTTCAATCGCCGCTTTAAGCGCATCGTCATCCAGCGCTTCGCGGGCTTTGGTCGTCTCATCATGGTCGTACCACACTAACGATGCCCGATGGCCGGGTAGCGGCAGCATGGCGATGGGCCCGGTCGGCGTAAAGTATTGCCAGCTCACATCCTGCTGAGGAAGCGCTGTTTCCACGTTCACAATCAGCGCCCGCTGATGGTAGTTATGGCTAGTGACCTCGATGCCCGCTAGCTGGCGTAGCGTTGAACGCGCGCCGTCGGCACCGACCACCAGGCGTGCGCTCAGCATCTTGCCGTTATCCAGTTCGACCACCCGCTTGTCGCCAGCAATCAGCGTATTGATAGGCGCGCAGTGGGTATAATAGGTAACGCTGGGCAGCTCTTTAAGGCGCTGCCAAAGGGCGTACTGAAGCGTTCGGTTTTCAATAAACAGGCCAAAATCGTCCATGCCGCTATCATTGGCAGAGAACACGCTATGCCCAGTGCCGTCCAGGTTGGAGACATCGATGTGGCGGAAGGGGCAGCAGCGTTCCTGGGGCAGTTCTGTACCGCTAAGCTTAACAAACGCCAGCGAGCGGGCGTTTAACGATGAAATACGCAGGTCATAATCGCCGCTCATGGGGGTAGGCGTGGCACCTCGCTCGATCAGTCCGATAGCGTAGCCCGCGTTACCCAACCGGGCCGCCAGCGCGGCTCCCACCATACCGCCGCCAACAATAATAATATCGTGATCGCTCTGCATGAGGCGCTCCTTCAATGCATGGTCAGGCATCGCTGCTCAGTACGTTAAGACCAGGTACGTTGCATGTGCCCATAATGTCCTACAGTATCGTCGAGATAGGGGAAACTTGCCTAGGGCATCAATTGACGCAGGCCGTGGAAATGGAAAAAAGTGTGGCCCAAGCGGGGTTTGAGCTTGCTCGCTTTATCGAGCAGCACCCCAGGTTGTGGGTAATTACCGGCGCAGGTGTGAGTACCGATAGCGGTATTCCCGACTACCGCGACGCTAACGGTCAGTGGAAGCGGCCACCTCCTGTTCAGCATGGTGACTTTATGGCATCGCTCAGCGTGCGTCAGCGCTATTGGGCGCGTGCGCTGGTCGGATTTAAAGCACTCCGCGAAGCCCAAATAAGTGGCGCTCACCAGGCGTTGGCCGCGCTAGAGGCGATGGGGTTTGTAGAGCTTTTGGTAACGCAGAATGTTGATCGCCTTCATCAGCGGGCAGGTTCAAAGCGTGTCATCGACCTGCACGGCCGAGCGGATCTGGTGAAGTGCATGACCTGCCATTACCAGATGATGCGCCACGCCATGCATAGCGAAATGGCGCGCATGAACCCTGCCTTTGCGGTACTTAATGCCACGCACGCGCCGGATGGCGACGCTGACCTGGAAACCGATTTCAGTACGTTTCGCGTGCTTGATTGCCCGCGTTGCGGCGGCATTTTAAAGCCGGACGTGGTTTATTATGGCGATGTGGTGCCTGCTGAGCGTCGCCAAGCGGCGCAGGCAGGCTTGAACAAGGCGGATGCGGTGCTGGCCGTAGGCACGTCGTTAATGGTGTTTTCGGGCTACCGCTTCTGTCGTGATGCTCATGCCATGGGCTTGCCCATTGCCTCGCTGTCGCTGGGTGTTACCCGGGCAGATACGCTACTCAGCCATCAATGGCGTGCCCCATTAACGCCGGTATTAACCCATGCCGTTAAGCGGTTGACGCTGGGTCAGCGCGCTTTGGATACCCACGGGTTGCCTTCCAGCCAAAACCGCCAGGGCGCATCACGATCATGAGGCTCGGCGTAGTCGATGCCGACACGCGGGCCGCTGGCAATGGGCGTCGAGTGGCTGCCTGCACATACCCACAACTGCTCGGCGCGCGTCATATCGTGGCCGTAAAGTGCTTTATCCACGCCAAGTGCCCGGGTGAGTTTGCCGGGCCCGTTACATAATTGCCTGCCCGGTATACTGCGCCGCTCGCGCATGGCTTGTTCGTTAAGCACGGGTTCAACAGCGCGGATCAGCACTGCACAAGGCGAGCCTTCAGGCTCGGTGACGATATTAAGCAGCCAGTGCATGCCATACACCAGGTACACGTAGGCGTGACCGGGCTGGCCGAACATCGCCGCCGTGCGAGGCGTTAATCCTCGGTGGGCATGGCAGGCTGAGTCGTGGGCGCCGCAATAAGCTTCTGTTTCGACAATACGCGCCGCCATCTGAACGCCGTCTATGACACGCACTAACCAGCAACCTAACAGGTCGTTGGCGACGGCGACGGTATCGCGTTGATAGAAGTCGCGTGACACCGGAGGCAAAGGTAGCCCATGAAGAGATGACATTATCTCACCGCCTGCTTGAGTGAACTGCTAGGGTATTAGGAGATAACGCCCAATGATAGAGGAGGTGACTGTGCTGACGTTTGAGCATTTTTACAAAACACTACCTGAACCGCTGTGGATGGCGTGCCAGCCCACGCCGGTAAAAGCGCCCAGCTTAATTGCCTTTAATCACTCCCTTGCCCAAACCCTGGGGGCGAGTGAGGTGCCTGATAACGCCACGCTGGCGCAGTGGTTTAGCGGCAATACGCTGCCCCCGGGCGCGGACCCTATTGCGCTTGGCTATGCGGGCCACCAGTTTGGTAATTTTGTCTCTCAGTTGGGGGATGGCCGGGCACTTTTGCTGGGCGAAGTGGTAGACGAGCAGGGCCAGCGGCGGGATATACAGCTGAAGGGCAGCGGGCGAACCCCTTTTTCACGCGGCGGTGATGGCCGCTCGCCCTTGGGGCCTGTGCTGCGTGAGTACCTGGTCAGTGAATTTATGGCGGCGATTGGCGTACCCACTACGCGGGCGCTGGCCGCGGTAGCCAGCGGAGAGGTGGTTAGACGCCAACTACCTGAGCCAGGGGCTGTTTTTACCCGGATGGCTCGCAGCCACGTGCGCGTTGGCACCTTTCAGTTTGCTGCGGTGCTGCGTAATGAACAGACCCTAAAAGCCCTGGCGGATTACGCGATTGAGCGCCACTACCCAGACGCGGCCCAAGCCGATGATCCTTACCTGGCACTGCTGGAGGCGGTTGTTGCCCGCCAAGCCGCGCTGGTGGCGCACTGGATGAGCGTAGGCTTTATCCACGGTGTGATGAATACTGATAACACCAGCATCACCGGGGAGACCATTGATTACGGCCCCTGTGCCTTTATGGAGCAGTTTGATCCGCAAAAGGTGTTTAGCTCTATCGACGAGGCCGGCCGCTACGCCTTTGGCAATCAGCCCGCGATTGCCCAATGGAACCTGGCCCGCCTGGCGGAAACGTTACTGCCGCTAATGCAGGCGCAGGGCGATGGGGCGGTGGAGCAGGCAACGCAAGCCATTCATCGTTTTACCGATATACATGCCGATGAGCAGCGCAAGCGTCAGGCGGATAAGCTAGGGCTTTCGTCTGATAGCGAGCAAGCCAATACGCTGATGGCGTCGCTTGAAATCCAAATGGCCCAAGGCAAGATGGATATGACGGCAACCTTTGACGCGTTGACCCAGTACGCCGCCTCACCAGGTGCCCAAACCCATGATGCCGTGCTTGCGTTAACCACTCAGCCTGACGCCTTGGGCGCGTGGATAGAAGCATGGCAGGCCGAATGTGTTGCCCATCAGGATGCAGCGCGTTGGGAGGCGATGCGGCACGCCAATCCGGTCGTTATTCCGCGTAATCACCGCGTTCAGGAAGTGATTAATGCCGCTTACGAGGGTGACTACGCACCTTTTCATACCTTGCTTGCAGCGGTGACCAAGCCCTTCGAGGATTCACCGGAAGCACGCCGCTTGGCCGTTCCTGCCACCAGCAGCGAACAAGTATTGAGAACATTTTGCGGAACCTGAACAGGAAAAACCTGTGATAAACTGTGTTTTTTTACAGGTGAGAAGGGTGGCCAGTGCGCAAAATTATCCACTGCGACTGTGACTGCTTTTACGCGGCGGTAGAAATGCGCGACAACCCGGCGCTCAAGGATATTCCCATTGCCATTGGGGGTAGCGTTGAGCAGCGCGGAGTAGTCGCGACCTGCAATTACCCCGCCCGCGAATACGGCATTCATTCCGCCATGCCGATGGCTCAGGCACTGAAACGCTGCCCACATTTAACGCTTATCCGTGGCGATATGGCCAAGTACAAGGAAGTGGCGCGCCAGGTCTTTGCGATTTATCGCGAGGTGACCGATTTAATCGAACCGCTGTCGTTGGACGAGGCGTTTTTGGATGTCTCCGAAGTGACGCTGCACCAGGGCAGTGCCACGCGCATGGCGCAGGCGATCCGCGAGCGGGTTCGGCGGGAGGTAGGCATCACCGTGTCGGCGGGAGTGGCGCCCAACAAGTTCCTCGCCAAAATCGCCAGCGACTGGAATAAACCGGACGGCCTGTGTGTAATTACGCCTGATGAAGTGGAGCACTTTGTGCAGGCGCTGCCGGTGAAAAAAATTCATGGGGTGGGCCCACGCACCGCTGAAAAGATGGCGCGGCTGGATATCCATACCTGCGCTGACCTGCGTGCTCGCCCACTTACTGAGCTGGTGGAACAGTTTGGCCGCTTTGGTAAACGCTTGCACGAGTTAAGCCTCGGCCATGACGAGCGGCCGGTTAAAACCCATCGTGAGCGTAAATCGGTAAGTACCGAGCAGACCTATGCCAAGGACCTGCCCACGCTTGCGGAGTGCCGCCAACAACTCCCCGTGCTGTTAGAAGATTTAGAGCGCCGCTATGCCCGCTTGGACCCACCGCCTGGCGTAAGAGGGTTAATGGTCAAGGTGAAGTTTAACGATTTTACCCAAACCACGGTGGAGCATGCCGACCCCGCGCCCAACCTTGAGCAGTTCGAGACGCTGTTGAACGTTGGTTGGGCACGCGGCGAGCGCCCGGTGCGTCTGCTGGGGGTGGGGTATCGCCTGGCAGAAGCCGCACCCGCTGAGCAGCTCTCTCTGTTTTAGAAATCAGCGCCTACCGATATTTTGTTAGCCTGTTAAACCTTATGTCGATTGACGCTCTTTAGTCCGCACGTTAAAACGCTTGTATGAGAACGATTGTATGAAAACGGTATTGCCACGTGTACTGGCGACCATAACGGCGGCGTTAAAGGCCCAAGAGTTTTTTTATGACAACAACCCCCGCACGGCCTCATTTGATGTTTGCCCATGCCAATGGGTTTCCTGGGCTGAGCTATAAAAGCCTGCTCGAACCCTTGGCCGATACCTTTGAGATCCACCCCGTGGATCGGCTAGGGCATCATCCGGACTACCCAGTGAACCACAACTGGACCAACCTGGTGGATGAGCTATTAAGCTATCTGCCGGATACCCAAGCGCCCTTGCTAGGCGTGGGGCATTCGCTGGGCGGCACGTTAATGGCGATGGCGGCCGACAAGCAGCCCGAGCGTTTTTGCGGGGTGATCCTGCTCGACCCGCCGTTGATGTTGGGAGCCGATGCCTGGGCCATGAAAGTGGCCAAGCGTTTTGGTTTTATAGATCGCATCACACCGGCAGGTAAGACCCAGGGCCGGCGCAGCGTATGGCCAAGCCGCGAGGTGATGGCTAAATCCTTAAGTCAGCGCGGCCTCTTTAGCCGCTTTACCCCGGCAGCGCTTAACGACTACATTGAAGCAGGTACCCGGCTTTTAGAGGATGGCAGCGCAGAATTGACGTTTGATCCGCGTGTCGAGGTGGAGATTTTTCGCCACTTGCCGGACCACCTTTCGCGCTTGCCGAGCCGGGTAGGCGTGCCGCTGGCGATTATTGCCGGTCAGGAGTCGGATTTGCTTACCGCAGCGCGTATCAAACGTTTGAAGCGGAAAGGCTTAACCGTGAGCGACACGCCAGGAACCCATATGTTTCCGATGGAGCACCCCGACGAAACACGGTTAGCCATTCTGGCCGCTTGGCAGCGCTTTTCGAGCGCAACTGGCAGGCCGTCACACACAACGTAAGGAGGCGTTATGTATCTTTCTGTACAGCTTAGCTACTACCCGCTGGGCAATGATGTTAAACCGCTAGTAAAAGACGTGGTCAAGCGCCTTGAGGCAACGGGGCTAGAGGTGTATCCCAACCGCATGAGCACTCAGATATTTGGTGAGTTCGATGCGGTGATGGCAGCCTTGAGCGAGGTGATGAAGTGGTCGTTTGAGACGTACGGCAAAGCGGTGTTTACGGCCAATTTCCTGGAGGGCGATCGACGACCCCGTGATTAAGTTACGGCCTATCTTCCCAGATCTGTTATCACTCAGTGTCGCTATCTGACGCTTTTATGTCGCTATAGGAAACAGTTGGCTGGCCAATGAATGTAGTTTAAGAAATACCTTCAATAATAAATAGTAGGATCATTGAATGATTTCTAAAGCTGCTGCGAAAAAAAATGGGCTTAAGCCGGTAATAAACACATCTCTTCTATTAGGTTCGTTACTGGTGAGCGGCTACGCTTTTGCTCAGTCAGCTAATATGGACTTTTCCAATGAATATAATGCGAACTCCATACACGCCCAAGGCGATGCCTATTTTATTGATAAAGTAGGCGAACTTACGGGTGGCGATATCAATATTACGCTACATACGGGTGGTGCTTTAGGCTTTAATTCAGGAGACCACTTTTATGCCGTTGCCGATGGCGCCGTTGATATAGCCGATACGCTTTCGGGCACCATGAGTGGAATTGACTCTATCTTCCTGCTCTCTTCCTTGCCCTTTATTGTTGAAAACGTCGCAGATGCGCGACGTTTATATGAAATAGCGAAACCTCATTACGAAGAAGTCTTTGAAGATAATGGCCAGATACTGCTTTATGCATCACCTTGGCCGCCGAGCGGCGTCTGGTCCAAGACGGCAATAGAGAGTCCGGATGACCTGGAAAACTTAAAAATCCGTACCTTTGATCGCAGTGGAACGGAAACTTTCCGAAATGTAGGCGCTTCACCCGTCAGCCTGTCCTGGGGAGATGTAGTGCCTCAGCTGGCTACCGGTGGAATCAGTGCTGTATTAACCTCGGCAGAGGCGGGCGCGAATGGCAGTTTCTGGGAGCATCAGAACCATTTTGCGGGAGTTCAATATGCTATCCCGCTCAATATGGTACATATGAATAAAGGTGTATTTGAGGCATTGAGCGCTGAGCAGCAAGATGCACTTCTTGAAGCCGCCAGCCTCACTGACCAGCACAATTGGGCGGCTGTTGAGACCCGCACCGAAGAAAACTATCAAACGCTTGGTGAGCATGATGTAACCATCAATGATCCGGTATCAGCTGAGTTGCTTAGTGCGCTTTCGGACGCATCAGCCAGCGTTATTGAGAATTGGCTACAAAACACTGGTGATGTGGGGCAATCAATCCTGGTTGAGTTTAGAGGCGAGCAATGATGTTTCTAAAGAGCATGGAGCGAGTCTCCATGCTGCTTAATAGAATCGGCGCTGTGATTGCCATCGTACTGATTATTTATATGCTGGCCCATATTCTTCTGGAGATAGCGCTGAGGTTTTTTGGCCAATCCACCTATATCCTCGATGAGTATATTGGCTATGCCGTTGCCACCATGTCGTTTCTAGGCCTTCCTTACGTACTTGAGAAAGGTGGGCTGATCAGAGTTTCCCTTCTGCTTGAACGTATCCCTGTGAATAAGCGATGGCCGCTTGAGCTCTTCAGTAGCCTGGTAGCCGCTGGCTGCTTTCTATGGATATCTACGTTCTGGCTGCAGAACGTTCAGCGGAGTTTTAGCCGAGGGGTGGTCAGTGAAACGCTCGCTGAAACGCCTATCTGGATACCCGAGGGCGCGATACTGATTGGTATGTGGCTGATCTCTTTTTCGCTTCTTGTCAGAGCCCTGAAAATACTGATGTTGCGCTCTCAGTATTTGCCTGTAGCTGAATAAGATTTAACTGATGGGAAGTCATGCATGGATATTTTTTGGACGGCTATAGGCGTTGCGGTTCTACTGCTTTTCTTTCTGACCATGGGCATGTGGATTTTTGCTGCCATGATGGCAGTGTCTATCGGCTCTCTTTGGCTGTTTGGAGATTTTAGTGCAGATCGCATTGGCCTGATTTTTTCTCGGATTTTATATCGGGCTAGCAACAGCTGGGAATTATCTGCCATTCCGCTGTTTATCCTGATGGGAGAGTTGATATTTCGCTCGAATATCTCGGAGCGTTTGTTCAAGGGACTTGTACCAATTACCAGCCATTTGCCCGGCGGAATACTCCATACCAACGTTTTGGGCTGCACATTATTTGCAGCCGTGAGTGGCTCCAGCGCGGCTACAACGGCCACCATCGGTAAAATTACTACTCAGGAGCTGAAAGAGAGAGGCTATGATAGAAACCTTTCGATTGGCTCTCTGGCAGGCGCCGGTAGTCTCGGCCTGTTAATTCCTCCATCAATCGTGATGATTGTCTATGGAGTGCAAGCGGAGGTATCGATCAGTCAGCTGTTTATGGCAGGCGTGGTGCCTGGGCTTTTGATCGCTTTTCTCTACAGCTGCTATATCTGTTTCAGGTCCTGGATGTCGCCATCCTTAACGCCTAAAGCCGTGGTGTCTGAACAGACTATCTGGCAATCCTTTGTGTTGCTGTTGCCCATATTATTGCTGATCTCCATTGTGATTGGATCAATCTATAGCGGCATTGCAACACCATCAGAAGCAGCAGCAGTGGGCGTGGCAGCTACTCTGATGCTATTGGGATTTGAAAGACAGCTAAACCTCAGGCTATTTGTTGAAGCATTTCGCGGGACGTTAATCACCACCATCATGGTGTGTAGTCTGCTAATCACAGCAACGCTTCTATCTACGGCGATGGGATATCTACATCTACCGCGCGAGTTGGCAGGTTGGATTGCTGAGCAGAACTTCAGTCCCATGGTATTGCTGTTTGCGCTAGCCATTTTCTATATCGTGCTGGGGCTCTTCCTGGACGGTATTTCGATTACCGTAATGAGTTTGCCGATTACGCTCCCCATCGTTTTGCTGGCAGGATTTGATCCAATCTGGTTTGGTATTTTTCTGATTATCATGATTGAGCTTGGTCAGATTACCCCGCCTGTTGGCTTCAATCTCTTTGTACTGCAAAGCCTGACAGGTGAAAGCATCAGCCGTGTTGCATGGGCATCACTGCCGTTTTTCCTGCTCATGTGTGTTGCTGCCATGCTGGTGAGCATCTGGCCACAAATTGCCCTTTGGCTGCCAAGATTTATGGCAGGGTGACGGCAGATAAACACCCAACGCGCCGCTCAATTTGAGCGGCGCGTTTGTTTTCGACACGTGGTCGTTCTAAACCAGCGATTCCAGGCATGACTCGATAATATCCAGCCCTTCGTTCAAAACGTCGTCTTCGATGGTAATGGGCATTAAAAAGCGGATGGTATTGCCGTACATCCCGCAGGAAAGCAGAATCAAACCCTCTTCGCGGGCTTTTTTGCATAATGCGCTGGCAAGCTCTGCATTGGGTGCTCGGGTAGTTTTATCGGCGACGAGTTCAAAGGCGGCCATAGCGCCCATGTGGCGAACATTAGCGACACTTTCGTAACGTGCCTGCCACTGATTAAAATGCTTGGCCAGCTTATCGCCGAGGGCTTGGCTTTTCTCCAGGATGTTCTCTTTCTCAAACACTTCCATAACGGCAAGTGCGGCAGCGCAGGCGGTTGGGCTGCCCGTGTAAGTGCCACCCAATGAGTTGGGGCCTGAGGCGTCCATTATTGTATCGGTGCCTACCACGGCTGAAATCGGCATGCCGTCGGCCATGCTTTTGGCCATGGTCATAATGTCGGGCTCAACACCGCTGTGCTCAATGGCAAACATCTTACCTGTGCGCCCGAAGCCAGACTGCACCTCGTCAATAATCATCAGAATGCCGTGCTCATCACAGATGTCGCGGATCTTTTTGAGGAACGAGGCCGGTGCCGGGTAAAAGCCGCCTTCGCCAAGCACGGGCTCCAGGATGATGGCGGCGGTATTGGACGGGCCCGCGTCGGTTTTAAGCGCCATCATCAGGCCGCGAAGGGCTTCATCTTCACTAACACCGTGATAATCGACCGGGTAGGGCGCCCGAAATACGGTGCCTGGCATGGGGCCAAAGTCGGTTTGGTAGGGCGCTACTTTGCCATTCATTGCCATGGTGAAGAAGGTGCGGCCGTGGTAGCCGCCATCAAAGCAGATGACGTTAGCGCGTCCGGTCGCTGCGCGGGCAATCTTGACGGCATTTTCCAGCGCTTCGGCGCCGGAGTTGGCCAGCATTACCTTGGCATGGCCACGAACCGGTACCAGGTGGCTAAGTTTTTCGGCTACACGAACGTAGCCTTCATAGGGCATGACCGTTTGGCAGGTATGCATTACCTTGTCGAGCTGTGCCTTCACCGCGGCAACCACTTTAGGGTGGCGGTGGCCGATGTTCAGGACGCCGATTCCGCCAGCAAAATCGATAAATCGGTTGCCATCAGCATCCCACACTTCAGCGTTTTCGGCATGGTCGGCAAACGCTGTGGCAGGGCTCGCTGCGCCGTTGGCAACGTATTTCCGCTTTAGTTCGTTTAGCTCAGCATTGCTCATGGCTCAACTCCTATCTAATAAGGGATAGGCTTTCAGCATAGTGCGTAATTAATAGGCGTAAACACCGTATACGCCGAGCAATCAAATAATACCTGCCTCACGCAGTGCCTGTTGTTGGGCCGGGCTAATGCCGATGTCGTTTAACACACGTTCAGTATGCTCACCCAAGCCTGGCGGTGCTGTGCTGGCGCTCATGGAGTGACCATTGACGCGAATAGGGTTAGCCACCAGATCCACCTGGCCCGACTGTGAGTGGGGCAGGGTCTGTTTTAAGCCGCGCGCTTTTACATGCGGGTCATCAAATACGCGGTCCAGCGTATTGATGGGGCCGCTGGGCACGCCTGCTGCTTCAAAAGCGGTCAGCCATGTATCCATGGTTCGCTGAGCAAGGGCCGCTTCGAGTAGGGGCACGAGCGTTTCACGGTGGTTAACGCGGGCGCCGTTGGTGGCGAAGCGCTCATCGAGTGGCAGATCGCTTAGCGAGAGCACCTCACAAAAGCGCGCAAACTGTGCGTCATTGCCTACGGCCACAATGATGTGTCCATCCGCGGTCGCAAACGTTTGATAGGGCACGATGTTAGGGTGCGCATTGCCCAAGCGTTGAGGCACGTTGCCGGAGGTTAAGTAGTTAAGCGCTTGGTTGGCCAACACGCCTACCTGGACATCCATCAGCGCCATATCAATATGGCAGCCGACGCCGCTGTCACGGCGTTGATAAAGCGCTGCCAGCACAGCGTTGGCGGCATACAGGCCAGTAAAAATATCGGTAAATGCCACGCCGCTCTTCATCGGGCCGCCACCGAGTTCACTGTCGGGTTTGCCGGTCAAACTCATGATGCCGCCCATGGCTTGAATCATAAAGTCGTAGCCTGCGCGGTGGGCGTAGGGACTTTGCTGGCCAAAACCGGTAATCGAGCAGTAGATCAGCGCCGGGTTAAGTTTTTTTAGGCTGGCGTAATCCAGGCCGTATTTCTTTAGGCCGCCGACTTTAAAGTTCTCAAGCAGCACGTCTGACTGGGCAACGAGCTGCTTGATCAGCGCCTGACCCTCTGGCCTGGCCATATCAATCGTCACCGAGCGTTTTCCCCGGTTGGCGCACAGGTAATAGGCTGACTCTGCGGTGTCTTCAAGCCAGGGAGGCCCCCAGTGGCGCGTGTCGTCACCGCTGCCTGGACGCTCGACCTTCACTACATCGGCCCCCATGTCCGCGAGCATTTGGCCACACCAGGGCCCGGCCAGTACGCGAGAAATATCGAGTACCTTAATGCCCGCCAGCGGTTTGGTTACGTTGCTCATGATGATTCCTGTGGCCTGTTGTGGTTTGTGCGCGGCAGCTTAGAAAAATGCCTGAATGCCGGTTTGAGAGCGGCCAAGAATCAACGCGTGAACATCGTGGGTACCTTCGTAGGTATTCACCGACTCCAGGTTCACCATATGGCGAATTACCCCATACTCGTCAGAAACGCCGTTACCGCCGTGCATATCCCGCGACATGCGCGCAATATCCAGCGCCTTGCCGCAGTTGTTGCGTTTGATCAGCGAAATCATTTCCGGCGCCCAGTTGCCGCTATCCATCAGGCGGCCCACCTGAAGCGCGGCCTGAAGGCCCAGGGTGATTTCCGTTTGCATATCGGCCAGCTTTTTCTGGATCAACTGGTTCGCCGCCAGCGGGCGGTTAAACTGCTTGCGGTCCAGGGTGTACTGGCGGGCGGCATGCCAGCAGAATTCAGCGGTGCCCATTACACCCCATGCAATGCCATAACGCGCTTTGTTCAAGCAGCCAAAAGGCCCTTTAAGGCCGCTGACGTTAGGCAGCAGGTTCTCTTCAGGGACAAAGGCGCCATCCAGTACGATTTCACCGGTAATCGAGGCGCGAAGCGACACCTTGCCTTCTATTTTCGGGGTAGAGAAACCTTCCGTGCCACGTTCGACGATAAAGCCCTTGATCTGGTTGTCGTGGGCAGCCGACTTGGCCCATACCACGGCGATATCGGCAATCGGGCTGTTGGTAATCCACATTTTGGCGCCGGTTAACCGGTAGCCGCCGTCGACTTTTTCCGCACGGGTAATCATCCCGCCTGGATCAGAGCCGTGGTCGGGTTCGGTAAGGCCAAAACAGCCGACCATTTCACCGCTGGCAAGCCTGGGCAGGTACTTTTGTTTTTGCTCTTTTGAGCCATACGCTTCAATGGGATACATCACCAGCGACGACTGTACGCTCATGGCCGAACGGTAGCCGGAATCGACACGCTCCACTTCTCGGGCTATCAAGCCGTACGCAACGTGGTTAACGCCTGCGCCGCCGTACTCCGGGGAAACGGTCGCGCCCAGCAGGCCCAGTTCTCCCATCTCCGTCATGATCTCGCGGTCAAAACGCTCTTCACGAAATGCACTTAATACACGGGGCTGCAGGTTGTTTTGGCAGTAGTCATGGGCGGCATCGCGAATCTGGCGCTCTTCCTCGGTGAGCTGGTGCTCCAGCAATAGCGGGTCGTCCCAATTGAAGTGTGTCATTACGTAGTCTCCTGAGGATTCTTGAGGGAAACAGGTTCGCGTCGACACATCCAGGCGCCCACGCCGATCCAGCGATCTACTTTGAAAGCTATTCCAATTTATCGCCGTTATTTAAAAATATCTACATTTTTTTAAAATGAAAAATTTATTGAATGCCGCGAGCCTTAAGCACTTGCGTAATGATGGGGACTGGTGTCATCAAGTGATCGCGCATTAACGTGTCAGCCTGCTCGGCATTGCGGGCCAAAATAACCTCAACAAGGGCGGCGTGCTCTTGGCGCTTTTGCGCTAGAGCAGTGGGCGACATAACGGTTTCCTGTAGCCACAAGTGGCGGTAACGTTCTACCTGATCAAACAGAGTGTGGCGCATTTGCAGCAGGTGAGGGGAGTTGCAGCCACTGGCAATCGCGGTATGGAACGCCTTGTGACGTGCATCCCAGCCATCAAGTAGTTCATCGGGCGAGCTGATATCGGTTACCCTGGAAAGCCGGTGTGCCGTGGCTACTACCGAAGCTTCCCACTCATCGTCGCCCCGCTCGATGGCCAAGCGCAAAATAAGCCCTTCCAGCTGGGCACGTGCGTCATAAATATCATTAAGCTCAGCAAGTGACATGGGCGCTACGCGGTATCCCCGCTGGCTAATAGCCACGACCAGGCGGTCGGCTACCAGTTGCGAAAGCGCCTCCCGCAGTGGCCCGGTACTAACGCCGTAATGCTCCTTTAAGCGGCTCATAAGGAGCTTCTCTTCAGGCGCATAGCGGCCTCGGATAATGTCGTGCTTGAGCGTTCGGTAAGCGTTAATCGCTAAATTTTGACGCGGCGCATCTGGCTCCATGGCAATCTCCATTGCTATAACGTCGGCTCGCTGGTGAAAGGGTGGCAAACCGGCGAAGATATAAGAATAGCGGCTATTATTACTAAAAATTAACACTTTGGCATAAGAGGCGTGATTGATGTGGGATTTCATCATTATTGGCGGCGGAATCCTTGGGATGTCTACCGCAATGCAACTGCAGCAGACCTACCCTGATAAGCGTCTGCTGGTGCTTGAAAAAGAGCACGGCCCCGCTCAGCACCAATCCGGCCATAACAGCGGTGTTATTCATGCCGGGGTGTACTACACACCGGGTAGTTTGAAGGCGCGATTTTGTCTTGAGGGCAACCGAGCAACGCGGGCGTTTTGTGATCAGCATGGGGTCGATTACGCCATTTGCGGCAAGCTGCTGGTGGCCACCGATGCCCTTGAGATCCAGCGCATGCAAGCGCTTTGGGAACGTACTGCGGCCAATGGTCTGGAGCGTGAGTGGCTTAGCGCGGAGGCGCTTAAAGAGCGTGAGCCGAATATCCGTGGCGAGGCCGCTATTTACGTCCCTTCAAGCGGTATCGTCGACTATGCCCAGGTGACTCGTGCCATGGCCGCTGAATTTGAACGCCTTGGCGGGAAAATTCGCTATGGCGTTGAGGTGAAAGGGTTGGAAGAGCGCCGTGCCGAGGTGGTGGTCACCACCTCCAGCGATACGTTGAGCAGCCGCTACCTGGTGACCTGTGCCGGGTTAATGGCTGACCGGGTGATCCGCATGCTGGGTCAGAAGCCAGGCTTTACCATCTGCCCGTTCCGGGGGGAGTACTATTTATTGCCCGAGCAGCATAATCATATCGTTAACCACTTGATTTACCCTATTCCGGACCCGGGCATGCCATTTTTGGGCGTGCATTTAACCCGAATGATCGATGGTCGCGTAACGGTCGGCCCCAACGCGGTATTAGCGTTAAAGCGTGAAGGCTATCGAAAACAGGATATGTCGCTACGCGATATAGCTCAGATGTTGTCCCATCCCGGTATTTTAAAGGTATTGGGCAAGCACCTTAAGCCAGGAATTGGGGAGATGAAAAACTCGTTCTATAAGCGTGGCTACCTGGAACTGGTCCGCAAATATTGCCCTGATATCACTATTGATGACCTTCAGCCTTACCCGGCAGGCGTTCGCGCCCAGGCCGTATCCCGTGACGGTAAGTTGGTCGATGACTTTTTATTCGTCAATACACGGCGGACGGTGAACGTCGGCAATGCTCCTTCGCCAGCGGCAACGTCAGCGCTTCCTATTGGGGCGCATATTACTCAGCAGGTCGTGGCACTATTGTCCCATTAACATCAACGCAACAGCCGTGCTAACGTCACGTGGCCGCCGCTGCGAATGCAGCGGCAAGCACAACAAATATTCTGATCGTCACGCATACTTATAAGTCCAAGCCGGACGGAGGCAACTCGCATGCAAACACTAAAATATGCAGCCGCAGCATCGCTGCTCGCCATAGCACTGCCCGCCAGCGCCCAACAGCTTTCTATCGCCACTGGCGGTACCGGGGGCGTTTACTATCCTATTGGCGGCGGCCTGGCTGAAATGATCAATAACCATATTGAAGGTGCTCAAGCGACGGCGGAAGTGACCGGCGCCTCGGTTGAAAATATGGGGCTCATCATGCGCGGCGATGCCGATCTTGCCACCGCACTGGCCGACACGGTGTACCAAGCCTATACCGGCACCGACGATTTTGAAGGCCGTCAGGTGGAAAACACTCGGGCGCTGGCATCCCTCTACCCCAATGCGGTGCAGTTGGTGACGCTTGCCGAATCCGATATTCAAAGCATCAATGACCTGGCGGGCAAGCGAGTTTCGGTTGGCGCACCGGGTAGCGGCACCGAGCTTAACGCCCGCGCCGTACTGGAATCCAACGGCATTAGCTACGAAGACTTCACTCCCCAGCGGCTCAATTTCAACGAAACGGCCGATGCCATCCGCGATGGCGATATTGATGCCGGTTTCTGGAGCGTAGGCCCGCCTACCAGCTCAATTCTTAACCTGGCCGCCACGCGCGACATTCGCTTGATCAACCTGTCCGATGAAGAAATTGCCAACGCGCAGGAAGAGGAAGCGGTGTTTGCTCCCTATGAGCTTGCCGCTGGCATGTACGACGGCATGGGCGAAGCCGTTCAGACTATCGGCATTCCCAATGTCCTGGTGGTTAACGCCGATATGGATGAAGAGCTTGCCTACCAGCTGACCCAACTGCTGTTTGAGCATACCGATGAGCTGATTGCCGTCCACCCCGCCGCCAACGACACCACGATTGAGTTCACCATGAATTCAACGCCCGTGCCGCTGCACCCGGGCGCAATTCGCTATTTTGAGGAAATGGATGTCGAAATTCCGGACCGTTTGCGTCCGTAACGACGCCTTCATCTAACGGAGCATTCGTCATGCAGTGGCAACAAAAACTGATGGCGCTCCTGTTGGTCTGCTTACCGTTTGCCGAGGCTGGGGCTTCCCCCGCCTCGGCGTCTGCGTACCTTACGGTTACCACTGAAGATGGCGAAACGCTGTTGGAGGAAGCCGCTCCTGAAGGCGTGCGCTGGTGCATTCAGTGGCAGCATTCGGTCGAACACTTCACGGTGCTGGATTGCTATCGCAACGCCAGCGGTGTCATGCAGCTTGAGCGCAGCCACCAGCCCGACTTTGCCGCAGGACTTGGGCACATTGTGGGTCGAGGCGAGCAAGTGTCTGATGGCCAGGGCGGCTACTGGATCAATGCGATTAATGAGCCTGTCATCAATAACCGGTATGTACTTCGAGTCGGTGCTAATGCGGTCAATCATCAAGTGGTGTGGCCCGATGGCGAGCACCCTGACATTAGCCTGAGCGAGCAAGCGGCAGGGCAGCGAGTCATCATCCAACTGGGTGAGCCAGAGCGCTTCTAAAAGAAACAAGCGAGACAACACTTCCGAGGACTTCATGAACGAATCCACTCCACCGCCGGTATTAATGCCGGGCGGTAATGCGATTCAACCCCGCCTGGTACTGCGGTGTATCACCATCGTGGCTGTCGGGCTTTCCCTGTTTCAGCTCTACTCCGCCGGTATTCAGCCGTTGGGGCTGTTTTACCAGCGCGGTATCCACCTAGCGCTGATTATGCTGTTAGCGTTTTTAATGTTCCCGGTTTTTGGGCCGAACCGTAAGCGAGGTGTACTTGGCTGGGGAATTGATCTTGTCTTTTTAGCGGGCGCGCTGATTACCGGCGGCTATCTTGTGCTGTTTTTAGACGAGATTATCAATCGTGCGGGTTTCTGGAGTGAAACCGATATTCTGGTGGCCTGCATTGCGACGGTCACGGTACTGGAAGCCAGCCGTCGTGCCGTGGGCTTCGGGATGACGATTATTGGCGTGCTGGCCATCATATACGCCTTTGCCGGGCCACGCGGTGAGCTGCCTTGGCTTGGCGAGTGGCTGCCCGGTATTTTAAATCATCGCGGCTATTCTCTGGACCGAGTAGCAGGCCAGCTATACTTGGGTCAGGAAGGTATCTTTGGTTTGCCGTTAGGGGTTGCCGCGACCTACATTTTTATATTTGTGCTGTTTGGGGCGTTTTTAGAGAGCACCGGGGCGGGAAAATTCTTTATTGATATGGCCTACGCAGCCACAGGGCGCCAGCGCGGCGGCCCGGCGAAGGCGGCTGTGCTGGCGTCGGCGGGCATGGGGTCTATCTCGGGTAGCGCGATTGCCAACGTGGTCACCACGGGCGCGTTTACTATCCCGCTGATGAAAAAACTGGGCTATCAGCCTAGGCAGGCGGGAGGAATTGAAGCCGCTGCCTCCACTGGTGGGCAAATTATGCCGCCGCTGATGGGCGCAGGCGCCTTTTTGATAGCCGAGTACACCAATACGCCGTACCTGGATATTGTCAAAGTCAGTATTTTACCGGCGATCATGTACTTCGCGACGGTGTATCTGTTTGTACATATTATTGCCCTTAAACAGGGAATGCAGGGCATGCCGAGAAGCGAGCTGCCGAAAATGCGCCAGGTCATGAAGGATGGTTGGCATTTTCTGCTGCCGCTGGCCGTGCTGGTGTGGCTACTGGTAATGAACCTTTCGCCCATGCGGGTCGGCTACTACGCGGTAATTACCATGATTGCCGTGGCGGTTTTACGTTACGCGTTATGGTACTTCTTTGTCGCGCCTGGCCAAGGCCAGCCGGTGACAGTCAGGCGGACCCAAGAGGTGGTTTGGATCGGCCTGGTGAAGCTGGTGCAGGGCCTTGAACTGGGCGCACGCAATGCCGTGGCGGTTTCCATGGCGTGTGCGGTGGCAGGCATTATCGTGGGTGTAGTTGGGTTAACCGGCCTTGGGCTTAAGTTCTCCTCCATGATGCTCGCTTTCTCGGGCGGCAATCTGGTGCTTGCCCTGGTCATGGTGTTGTTGGCAAGCCTGATTCTGGGTATGGGCCTGCCGGTTACCGCAAGCTATATCGTGCTGATTGTTCTGGTGGGCCCGGCGCTAACGGCGGAGTTTGGCGTGCCGCTACTGGTCGCTCACCTGGTAGTATTCTGGTACTCCCAGGACTCTAACGTGACGCCGCCCATCGCCTTGGCAGGGTTTGCCGGGGCTGCAATCGCGGGCAGTAAACCGATGGAAACCGGCTTTCAGGCGTGGAAGTTTGCCAAAGGGCTTTATCTCATTCCGTTGTTTATGGTGTTCAATCCGGAGATTATTGTCGGCGGCCCGGTGCCGGTGGTGATCTGGAATGCCGTTATTGCTATTTTTGCCCTGTGCGCCTTTGCCGCCGCCCTTGAAGGATATTTGTTTACCCGTATGGGCTGGTTGTCGCGCCTTGCCATTGGCGCCGCTATCGTAGGGGTTTTCTACCCTAGCCTGATCACCGAGATTGCCGGTGTTGCCGTCATGATCGTTGCGATTGGTACAAATTGGCGAGCCAGTAAGCATGAAGCGCCGAGTATTGCATAGCGCTTAAAACGATGGCGAAAGCTGGATGTAAAAAAAGCCCGGAGACCATTAGGTTTCCGGGCTTTTGCGTTTCTTGCCTTAGCGGTTACATGGCTTCAGGCTTGCTTAGAAGATGGACTCTGCTGTGCCCGAGCCTTGTGAGCCGCTGGCCTCTTCCAGCTCTCGGCTAATCCCGCGCGGCTGGTAGGCGGGCAAGTGGTCGCGGTGGAAGAACTCGCTGATGCCTCCCGGCTGATTGTCATGTAAGCGTCGGCCTGAGTTAGGGTCTACCCGCGCAGTCACCACCGTATCAGGACGCTCAGGCACGGCGGAGGGTGTGCCTTCAAGCGCCTTGCCCATAAAGGCGTTCCAAATAGGCAGTGCAGCGTTGGCGCCATACTCGGCAATGGTTTCGTTGCTGTCTTTGCCCACCCAAACGGTTGTCACCAGGTCGGTGTTAAAGCCTGCAAACCATGCGTCACGCTGGCTGTTGGTGGTGCCGGTTTTACCGACGATATCTTCACGGTTAAGGCTCAGTGCCCCACGGCCAGTACCCGAGGTAATAACATCACGCAGCATATCGCGCAGAATGTAGGTGGCCGCTGCGTTGGCAACGCGTTTGGCAACCGGGTATTCACGGCCATCAATCTCAACGGTTTCCTGACCCTCTGCACAGCTGGGGCAAGCCACCTGGGGTGTCGCTTCATCAATGAGCTCATGATCATCATTGCGAGTTACACGTTCAATAAACCACGGCGCCACTTGAAAGCCGCCATTGGCAATCACGGAGTAGGCGTTGGTCATTTCCATAGGCGTTAGGCTTGCGCTGCCCAAGGCCAAAGAGAGGCCATGAGGCAGGCGGCCTGGCGCGAAGCCAAAACCTTCCAGATAGTTGATCGTATGATCAAGCCCCATCGCCTGTAGAACGCGAATAGTGACCAGGTTGCGCGAACGAGCAAGCGCCGGGCGTAAGCGCATTGGCCCTGCGAAGTCACGGCTGGAGTTAACAGGGCGCCAGAGCGAGTTACTGCCGTCATCCAATACAACAGGCGCGTCATTGATCACGGTGGAAGCGTTCATTTCGCCATCTTCAAGTGCCGCAAGGTAAATGAAGGGCTTGAAAATAGAACCCGACTGGCGCTGTGCCTGAACCGCGCGATTAAACTTGCTGGCGTTAAAATCAAACCCGCCCTGCAAGGCGAGAATCGCGCCGGTACGTGGGTCCTGAGCAACGAGAGAGCCTTCTGCATCTGGCCGCTGAGAAAGGCGTACGGTGCCATCCTGGGTTTCGAGAATGCGAACCAGGTCACCGCGTACGGCAATCTGGTCGGCAGAGCTTGGCTCAGCACCACGACTGCGTGGGCTGTTATAGGTACGTGCCCAGCTTAGGCCGTCCCAGTTAATGGTTTTCAGCTCGCCGCCACGGGTAAGTACCTGCATTTCACGACCACCGCTTTCCACGACGATGGCGGGTTTTAACAGGCCATACTCGGGGGTACGCTCAAGTACTTGCAGCCAGTTACTAACATCGCCTTCAACACCGGCGATTTCCGTTTGGCTACGCTCGGCGGCCTGGCGGGCTGTCTGACGAATTTCAGGCGACTCGGCAAGCTCTTCTTCCAATCCTTGGGTTGCCGTACGCTCTTGGGCTTCAACCAGACTGGGGGCGATATCGTGCTGTTCAGCACCCCGCCAGCCGTGGCGTAAATCATACTCAAGCAGGCCAGTTGCCAGGGCCTCGCGGGCAAACGGCTGAAGCTCACTGTCCAGCGTCGTATAAATGCGGTAGCCGCCGGTGTACGCCGCATCGCCAAAGCGCTCAATCGCATATTGACGCGCCATTTCTGCCACGTAAGAAGCATCTACTTCGGTTTGGGTGAAGTGGCGACGTGCAGTAACCGGCTCCTGTACGGCAGCCTGATAAGTGGTGTCATCAATAAAGCCCAGCTCGCGCATACGGAACAGAATCCAGTTGCGACGAATCAGTGAGCGCTCGGAGTTGGCCAGCGGGTTAAACGCGGAAGGCGCTTTAGGCAACCCGGCAATCATGGCCGTTTCTGCAAGCGTCAGTTCGGAAAGCGGCTTGTCGTAATAGGTATCGGCAGCGGCTGCAATGCCATATGCTCGATTTCCTAAGAAAATTTTGTTAACGTAAAGTTCGAATATCTCATGCTTGCTGAGCAGTTTTTCCATCTGCAGAGCCAGCAGAATTTCACGCAGCTTACGAGTAAAGGTTTGGTCAAGCGTCAGCATGTAGTTACGCGCGACCTGCATGCTGATGGTGGAGCCGCCTGATTGAATACTGCCACTTCGGGCCAGCTCTACTGCGGCACGGGCAAGCCCTCGAGGGTCAACCCCCGAGTGCTCAAAGTAATTGGTGTCCTCGGCGGCCACCAGAGCGTTGACCATGTTCTGAGGTATTTCGTCGAAATCAACGACGATGCGCCGTTCCTCACCAAACTCACCGATTAACTTACCGTCATTGGTGAAAATTCGCAGAGGTGAGTGAAGCTCGAAGTCTTGCAACTGACGAACATCAGGTAAGCCAGGCGAAAAATAGATAGCCGCTCCCACCATGGCTAATACGGCGGCCCCGACTAACGACACGATAAGAAAGAACAGCGACAGAATGAGGGTTCGCAAAAACGTCATGAACAGAGGGCACCCATGAAAAGGAGAATAGGATCGGCATCCAAGCGGCCGTATCGCGCAATTGGCTGCCATTATAGGAAGGCGAGGCAGCGGCCACCAGTGTTGATATGCCGTAAATATAACGGCGCGTTACCTGACTAGCGCGTTATGCCACTACTTCTTGGGCATATCAGATGGCAGGAATAAACTCATAATGCGCCTGTTTAAAGCCAGTAAGGGATTGATCGGCATCGATATTACATCGACCGCCATCAAACTGTTGGAGCTTAAAAAGAGTCACGACACCTACCAAGTGGAAAGCCATGCGGTTTGCTCACTTCGTGACGGTGCAGTGGCTGAACGGCGTATTCAGGACATTAATTACGTCACAGATAGTTTAAAACGTGCCATTGACCACGCCAAGCCCTCTACGCGTAATGCCGTGGTAGCACTTCCTGCCTGCATGGCGATTACTAAAATGCTCACGTTTGCTGCTGAGTTGAACGAGCAGGAAATCGAGGAGCGTTTGATGATCGAATCAGACCGTCATCTGCCTTTTCCGTTCAATGACGTGGCGTTTGATTTTGCATGCATGGGGCCTGCTCCCTTGGCTGCGCATTTACAACAAGTAATGTTGGTGGCTTGTCGTCAACAGGATGTTTGGCAACTGACAGAACCCTTGGTGCGTGCAGGACTGGAACCCGTTGCGGTGGATGTCGAAACCTTTGCGATTGAACGTGCCTTTGCTGCGCTGCGCCCTCCGCTATCAGCGGCGTCTGACCCTGCCGCAAGCGTTGCGTTGGTCGATATCGGGGCGCAGACAAGTACGTTTCGCGTTTTTCATAATGCACGCACCGTTTACGTTCGCGAAAACCTGCAGGGCAGCGAACCGTTAACCGCCGCGACTCAAGAGCGATACGCGCTCAGTCGAGAAGATGCCTTGTGGGCTCGTCAGCATGGCGGCTTGCCAGATGATTTTCAGGACGTGGTCCTGAAACCTTTTCTGGGTGCATTCGCACAAAGCATTGCGCGAGCCTTGCAGCTTTATATCGCCACCAGCCGCCAATCGCCTGTGGGTCATATCGTGCTAGCCGGTGATATAAATGCGCTGCCGGGGTTAGCGACCTTTATGGCTGATACTTGTCAGTTACCGGTGACGCCGCTAAATCCGTTGCAGACGATGCCGGTCAACAAACGCGTGGATAGGCAGGCGCTTACTCTGAATCTCCCCGGCTTGCTGACCGCAAGCGGCCTTGCGATGCGGGCACCTTTATGAGCATTACGATCAACCTGCTGGCCTGGCGGGAAGAGCGCCGAGAACAGCACACGCGACGCTTTTATACGGTCATGCTGTTGTTACTGATCGCCGGTATCGCGCTGGGTAGTGGGGTTTCGCATGTCTATCAGAGGATGCTGGGCGCTCAGGAGCAGCGCAATGCGTATATCGCTGCTCATATAGAGCGTTATACACATGAAATTAGTGAAGCTGAACGCACTGTTCTGCAGGGAGAACAGCTGCGCCAGCAGTTAACCCGCTTCCAGCGCCTGCTTCAACAGCGAACACAGACGGCTCAGCTGTTTAACGACCTTGCCGCAAGTCTTGGCGAGGGCGTGGTCTTTCAGCACCTTGAACAGCGCCATAATCGGCTAAGCGTATCCGCGGCCGCAGAAGATGAGCGTCAGATAACCGAGCAGTTACGTCGTCTTGCTGAAATGCCGGGGTTTGATATTCCGGTACTCTCCGAAATGGTCAGTGATCCGCAGGGCAGTGGGAGAACCTTCCATTTTGAAGTAACCCTCACTCAGCCGAGCGTTTCTTTGGTCGATTCTGGAGTATCGCCATGAAATCAGGGGCGCCGCTATACCTGCTGCGATGGGGAAAGGTGTGGCAGCAAGAGTGGCAGCGTTTGCGTGCGCTTGACTGGCAGACGCTTGATCTACGTGATGCAGGCGCATGGCCCAGGTTATTAAAAGTGCTGAGCGGCGGGATGGTGTTTCTAATGGCGTTAGTGGTGACCTGCGCATGGCTGGTGAGTGAGCATCGTGCGTCGCTGGCACAGGCACAGCAACAAGAGATAAGGCTGTTAAGCGATTACCGCAGCAGTGTTCACGCCGCTGGTTTGCTGAACGGTGCGCGTACCCAACTGGCTGGCCTGGAGGAGCAAATGACTCGGATGCGTGCCCTGTTAACACTCCAGGCGGCGCTTCCAGCGTTACGGGATAGCATTAGAGACGCTGCTGATGAGAACCAGCTCACCATCGATGATATTTATCTGCGTCCTGTCGTTAGCCAAGTGTCAGAACATCCTATTGATATTCAGGTAGTAGGCGATTATCACCAGTTGGCGCAGTTTGTTACTGATATTAGTCGGTTGGAACACCTTGTCACGCAGCATGACATTACGCTTGCGCCGATTGATCAAGCTGCGAGCAGATTGTCTCTGTCGTTTGTGGCTAAGGCCTATAGCGACGCTGATGCTGTCAGCCAGGATGAAAGCGAAGAGGCTGAAGGCGAAAAGGGTGGCGGCGAAAATAGCTTAAATCGGCGGGAGGAAGATCAGTGAAGTGGCTTGCCCGCGTGATGAGCTGCCTGGTCAGCGTCGTTTTGCTTTCTGGTTGTCATGGGCCTGAGCTTGATCAACTGGATGACACGCTCTCAAGGATTCGCCAAACCCCAGGCACTCCCTCCGCTTCGCGTATTGAGCCACTGGTTGTATATCCCGTAGAGGCGTATGGCTACTCAGACACGCGCAGTCCTTTTCAAGCAGTGCAGTCGCCTTTGCAGATAGCTGACGTAAACCAGGATGCCCCGCTGGTGCCTGACGCACAGCGAACCCCCGAGCCGCTTGAGCGTTTCTCTATTTCGGAGCTTCGCCTGGTGGGCACGCTGGTTATGGGAAAGCGCCATGTCGCGTTGATAGAAACGCCAGATGGGCATGTAACCAGTGCCCGTGCGGGAGACCATGCGGGCAGCAATGGCGGGCGTATCACGCATATTGAGGCGCACAAAGTCCGTATTACCGAGCGCATTACTACTCAGCAGGGGTGGCAAGAGCAGCAGGTTCTCCTTTCGCTGACATCGCCGCCATGATCAACCCAGGCAACTCGGTGAGCTTACCGAAAGCCTCTTTTTTTCTTATCGGAGCACGCCATGGCCGTGGTTAGTCGAATCATTATGCTTGTGTGGGTGGTACTGCCTTGGCAGGCAGTGGCGTCGGTGTTAACCGATATTGAGGTGCATCCTGTAAGTGCTGGCGCCGTGGATATTGATCTGCACTTCAGCGGTGGCGTCGCCAACGTTCAGGGTTATCGCCTGGAGGCTCCGCCACGCCTGGCGCTGGACCTGGTCGATACACAAAATGGCTTGGGTCATCGCCACATTGAGGTAGCGCGTGCGGGTGTAGAGCACATTAAGGTATTGGAAGGCAGTGGCCGTACGCGGTTAGTTATCGGCCTGGCCAACTCGTCGAATTACACCTCCCGGGTAATGGGGGATCGGCTACGAATTTCCTTGCGTGAATCGACAACGCTTGAATCGCCAATAGAGGGCTCCCTTGACGCCCTCCAGGGCCCGCAGATTAGCGCTATTGATTTTGAGCGTGGGGCTGATCAGGCAGGTCGCTTGCTGGTGACGTTTGACCGCGAAGGCGTCGTCGCAAGCGTTCAGGAAAGCGGCCATGCGAATGTATCGGGCGGCGAGGTAATTGCCACATTGCCTAACGTAACGCTGCCGGATGCGCTTAGCCAGATTTATGACGTCACCGATTTTGCGACACCGGTGATGCGGATCACCCCTCACGTTGATGCGCAGGGAGCGCGTTTGGCACTTACCATCGACGGCCCCTATACCATGCTCTCTTCACAACATGGCCGTGTGCTGAGTATCGAAGTGCAGCCTGCTGACCAGCAACGCTTGGCCGATCATGAGCTCCCGCAAGATAGTTTTAGTGGTGAGCGGATAAGCCTGAACGTCCAGGATATGGAGGTACGTGCGGTGCTGGTAACGCTTGCTGAATTTACGGGGCTAAACCTGATTGCCAGCGAAAGTGTGACCGGACGTATCACGCTGAACCTTAATGAGGTGCCCTGGGATCAAGCGCTTGCCTTGATGTTAAAAAGCCAAGGACTTGCAAGTCGTGAGCATGGCAACGTTATCCTGGTGGCGCCTGTCGCCGAGCTTGCTGAGCTTGAACGCCAGGAAATTGAGGCTCACCGCTATCATGAAGCACTGTCACCAACCATTGATGAATTTATCGAGGTTAAGTACGCGCGTGCTGAAGATCTTGCTCAGTTGCTGCAGGGTGAGGATGGCTTTGGGCTTCTGACCGAGAAAGGGCGGATCAGTGTCGACCCAAGAACCAATGCCTTATTGGTTCAGGACACGGCGAACCAGGTAAGTATTATCAAGCGTACTCTGGAGCGCCTGGATGTGCCGGTGCGTCAGGTGCAAATTGAAGCGCGCATCGTTATCGCCCGGGACACCGCCTCTCGAGCGCTAGGCGTTAATTGGGGCGCTTCGACGACGCGAGGTTTTCAGGCGTTGGATGACGGCAATGTTGCCCCGCGCAATATCAATCCGGATGGCTTGAACCGTGCCCGCAGCGGTTTAGCGGTAGACCTGGGCGCGCCTTCAGGGCCAGGTACAGGATTTAGCTTTGGTTACTTGTCTGGCGACATTTTGCTGGACCTGGAACTTCGTGCGCTGGAAAGTGAAGGCAAAAGCCAAACCATCTCGCAGCCAAGGGTCATCACGGCCAATCAGCGTACGGCAATTATTCGCCAAGGCGAGGAGCGCGCATTTCAGAGTGTCGATGCGCAGGGAAACCCCGATACTGAATTTAAAGAGGCCGAGCTTTCGTTGGAAGTGACACCGCAGATTACGCCGGATAATCGTATTATCATGGACCTGGTGGTGAAAAATGATAGTTTCAGGGAGTCGGGATTTGGCGGAGAACCGCCCATCGATACCAATCAAATTGAAACGCAGGTGCTGGTCGATAATGGCCAAACGGTTGTATTGGGCGGCATTTTGACCACGGAACAATTAAACCAAATGACCAAAACACCGCTTTTGGGTGATATTCCTTTGCTCGGACACCTGTTTCGCTATACCGAAGAGAGCAATGAAAAGGTAGAGTTGTTAGTCTTTATTACTCCACGACTACTTGACGATGGCTTGGCGGTTCGCTGATGCAGGATTTACCCAACCTTTTTTTGATCGGCCCCATGGGGGCTGGTAAAAGCACAATAGGTCGCTTGTTGGCGGCAGAGCTTACGCGCACGTTTTATGATAGTGACCACGCCATACAGGATCGCTGCGGTGCGGATATCCCGTGGATCTTTGATGTAGAGGGTGAACCCGGTTTTCGCCAGCGTGAGCTGCAGATGATCGATGAGCTGACAAGGCTCTCCTGCGTGGTGATGGCAACCGGCGGCGGCGCCGTGCTGCACCAGGATAATCGCCGGATGCTGCGTGAGCGCGGAACGGTGATCTACCTGATGACCACGGTTGAACAGCAGCTTAAACGCACGGCGAAAGACCGTAATCGCCCGCTTCTTCAGTGCGCAAACCGGGAGCAGGTGCTCAACGATATGTTTGCTGCCCGCGACCCGCTTTATCGCGCCACCTCGGATATTTCAGTGCGCACGGATCGGCGTAGCCCGCGCGCCGTAGTCAATGAGATATTGCGCCGAGTGCGGCGTTTGACCGACCCGCTGGAAAATAGCGCCACGCTTAACTCAAAGGTATCCCAATGACACAGCCCGCCAGTGCTCAGCGTACACTTCATGTTGCGTTGGGTGATCGCAGTTATCCGATCCATATTGGCGCCGGCCTGCTGAGCGACCCAGAGGCGATAACGCCCTATCTGGCCGGTAAGCAGGTGATGGTGGTGACGAATGAAACCATCGCGCCCCTTTATCTGGAGGCACTGTGCGCCAATCTTCCTGACGATGTGGAGGTGCGTACCGTCGTTCTACCTGACGGGGAACAGTACAAGAGCATTGAGCAGGTTAGCCGCATTTGGGACGCGCTGTTGGAGGCAGGGTTTAACCGCCGCTGTACGCTGATTGCGTTAGGCGGCGGCGTAATTGGTGACATGGCTGGGTATGCCGCCGCGTCGTACCAGCGCGGCGTGGCCTTCATTCAGGTGCCCACCACGCTGCTTTCCCAGGTGGACTCTTCTGTCGGAGGGAAAACGGGCGTTAATCACCCGCTTGGCAAAAACATGATTGGTGCTTTCTGGCAGCCGAAAGCGGTACTGATCGACATTGCAACGCTTGCGACACTGCCCGAGCGAGAGCTTTCTGCCGGGCTTGCTGAAGTTATCAAGTATGGCTTTATTCGTGATGAAGCGTTTCTTGGCTGGCTTGAGGCCAATATGGCCGCGCTGCGTCATATTAGCCCCGACGCCATTGTCGAAGCCATCGCACGCAGTTGCCAGATTAAAGCCGACATTGTGGCCGATGACGAAACGGAGCAGGGCGTGCGCGCATTGCTCAATCTTGGTCATACCTTTGGTCACGCGATTGAGGCCCACCAGGGGTATGGCAACTGGCTGCACGGCGAAGCAGTCGGTGCAGGCATGGCCATGGCGGCTGCCCTTTCTCAGCAACTGGGGCGTATCAGTAGTGCTGATTTAACGCGTATCCAGGCGGTGATTGAAAGCGCTGGCCTTCCTCTTCATGCCCCAGCGGATATGCTAAGTGACGACTTTTTAGCCCGGATGCGTCTGGATAAGAAAAACGTGGATACCAGACTTCGGCTGGTGCTGCTAAACGCTACCGGCGATGCATGTGTTGATGACACGACGCCAGAGGCGTTAGTGCGTGCTTTGTTGGATAACTACCCACGGCTGTAACCCGCCTGTAAACGTATTTTGTGCTCACTAAGCCCACCGACAAGGTGGGTTTTTTTATGGCCCGATGTTACCAGGTGATGCGCCGAATAATGTTATTAGCATGCCGTATGCACTATCGGCATGGCTATATTAGGGGTGTTTAGACTAAAGTTTAACGCTCGACACCCTTCGTTGAAATAGCGTTATATGGCTTTTTAAGTGTTTGAAGTGTATGCATTTTTCGTTGAAGGGTGGTTTGCAACTATAGGATTTGAAAAGACTTTTCGGGGTTTTGATGTTGGCGGTGATTGCGCTGGCGGGGAGCAAGTCGCTATGCTGAGCGACCATTTTCTTGCGGCAGTGAATCGGGGAAACACCCAGTTATAGGCGGGTAGAGGTTTGTGTGTGAAAAGAAAAACCGTCTATTAAATCATAATAACGCTGCTAATAAAACACCTTTGACTAGAGGCACGCCCATGAATAAAGGTCTTCACCAGCCCGGCGAGTTTCGCGATAACTGCGGCTTTGGCCTTATTGCCCATATGGAAGGGCAGGCCAGTCACGATTTGCTGAAAACCGCTATCGAATCACTCACCTGTATGACGCATCGGGGCGGGATTGCCGCTGACGGTAAAACCGGTGATGGCTGTGGGTTGCTGCTTAAAATGCCGACCCGTTTTATGCGCGAAGCCGCACAAGACGCGCTGGAGATTACGCTGGGCGACCAGTTCGCCGTGGGCGTTGTTTTTCTACCCAACGATGATGCCCGTGCCGAGGCTGCGCGCGAGACGTTTGCGCGCGAGCTGAGTGTTCGTGGCCTAAATGTCGTCGGCTGGCGCGTTGTGCCCACTGATTCAAGCGTTTGTGGCCCCATGGCGCTTGACTGCCTGCCGCGTATCGAGCAGGTCTTTATCGAGCCCGGTGAGAGCGAGCAGTTCACTGTTGATCTGTTTATGGCGCGCCGTTATACCGAGCAGGCTTTACGGGCCGAAGAAGACTTTTATGTCGCATCGCTCTCCTCTGACGTGGTGTCGTATAAAGGCCTGGTCATGCCGGAAGATCTTCCGGCGTTTTATAAAGACTTAAACGACCCGCGTCTGGAAACTGCTATCTGTGTTTTCCACCAGCGCTTTTCAACCAATACGGCGCCGCGCTGGCCGTTGGCACAGCCGTTTCGTCTGCTGGCTCACAACGGTGAAATCAATACGATTGAGGCTAACCGCGGTTGGGCGAACTCACGCAAAGCCAACTTCGTTAACGAGCGCCTGCCCGATATCGCCCAGTTGGATGAAATCGTTAATACCACGGGGTCCGACTCTTCCAGCATGGACAATATGCTGGAAGTGCTGCTGACGGGGGGGATGGAGCTGCACCGTGCGGTACGCATGATGGTACCGCCTGCCTGGCAAAACGTTGAAACCATGGATGCTGAGCTGCGCGCCTTCTACGAGTACAACTCCATGCACATGGAACCGTGGGATGGTCCGGCGGGTGTGGTCATGACCGATGGCCGCCAAGCGGTGTGTATGCTGGACCGTAACGGCCTGCGTCCCGCTCGCTGGGTCATCACCAAAAACGGCTATATCACCCTGGCATCTGAAATTGGTACTTACGGTTACAAGCCTGAGGACGTGGTCGCCAAAGGCCGCGTAGGCCCTGGTCAAATGCTGGCGGTTGATACCCAAACCGGCGAAGTGCTGCATACCCGGGATATTGATGACCGCCTGAAGTCTGCTTATCCCTATAAGCGCTGGCTCAAGCAGGAAGCCAACTATCTGGAATCCGCGCTCACCGAGCTTGCACGCTTCCAGACCATGGAGGCTGATGCGCTGAACGTGCACCAGAAGATGTTCCAGGTGACGTTTGAAGAGCGTGACCAGGTGCTGCGTCCGCTGGCCGAAAGTGGCCAGGAAGCCGTGGGTTCCATGGGTGATGACACCCCCATGGCGGTGCTTTCTAGCCGTCCGCGCCTGTTAACCGACTTCTTCCGCCAGAAGTTTGCTCAGGTAACCAACCCGCCGATTGATCCGCTGCGTGAAGCCATCGTGATGTCGCTGGAAACCTGCTGCGGTGCTGAGCTTAACGTTTTCAAGGCAACGCCTGAGCACGCGCATCGGTTGATCCTGACTACACCGGTACTTTCACCACGTAAATTTACCGCGCTGGTTAGCCAGGACGACCCGGCCTTTGCAAGCCACACGCTGTCAATGGGCTACGACCCGGAACAGCAGAGCTTAAAGCAGGCGCTGAATGCGCTCTGCCAAGAGGCCGAAGCCCAGGTGAAAGCGGGCAAGGTGATCCTGGTACTTACCGATGCGGAGCTGCCCAAGGGCATTATTCCTATTCAGGCGCCGCTCGCCGTTGGCGCGGTGCATACGCACCTGGGCCGCCTGGCATTGCGTCCCAACGCCAATATTATCGTTGAGACTGGCTACGCCCGGGATGCCCACCAGATGGCCGTGCTGTTTGGTATCGGTGCGACCGCCGTGTATCCGTGGCTTGCCTATCAGATTATGGCCGATATGCACCGTACGGGTGAGCTTACCGGCAACCCGGCCGACGACCGTGAGAACTATCGCAAAGGCTTGCAAAAAGGCCTGTTCAAGATTCTCTCTAAAATGGGCATCTCAACGCTGGCCTCCTATCGTGGCTCCATGCTGTTTGAAGCCGTCGGGCTTTCAGATGAAGTGATGAACACCTGCTTTGTGGGTATGGCCTCGCGTATACAGGGCGCAGGCTTCGCTGAACTACAGATGCAGCAAGAGCTGTTGGCCAAGGACGCCTGGATTACCCGTAAAGGTATCTCCCAGGGCGGTATGTTCAAGTATGTGCATGGTCATGAGTACCATGCGTACAACCCTGATGTAGTAAAGTCGCTGCAGGCAGCCGTTCAGGAAGGCAGTTACGCCAAGTGGAAAAAATTCGCGCAGCTGGTGAACGAGCGTCCTGTCGCGACCATTCGTGATCTGCTCACGCTTAAAGCCGCTGAAACGCCAATTCCGCTGGATGACGTTGAGCCGGTTGATGCGCTGCTGCCACGTTTTGATAGCGCGGGCATGTCCCTGGGCGCACTCTCACCAGAAGCCCACGAAGCCCTGGCCCAGGCCATGAACGAAGCCGGCGGACGCTCCAACTCCGGCGAAGGCGGCGAAGACCCCGCACGTTACGGCACCATTCGCAGCTCCAAGATCAAGCAGATTGCCTCGGGCCGCTTTGGGGTCACGCCGGCTTATCTGGTCAATGCCGAAGTGCTGCAGATCAAGGTGGCCCAAGGCGCCAAGCCGGGCGAGGGCGGTCAGTTGCCGGGTGGCAAGGTCAACGCGCTTATCGCTCGCCTGCGCCATGCGGTGCCCGGCGTCACGCTGATTTCACCGCCGCCGCACCACGATATCTATTCAATCGAAGACCTGGCACAGCTGATTTTTGACCTCAAGCAGGTTAATCCAGAGGCGCAGGTATCGGTGAAGCTGGTATCCGAGCCGGGTATTGGCACTATCGCCACGGGCGTTGCCAAGGCTTACGCCGACCTCATCACAGTATCTGGATACGATGGCGGCACCGCTGCAAGCCCGCTCACCTCGATCAAGCATGCTGGTTCCCCCTGGGAGCTGGGCTTGCCTGAGGTGCATCAGGCGCTGCGTATCAATGGCCTGCGCGACAAGATTCGTCTGCAGACCGATGGTGGCCTTAAAACCGGCTTAGACGTGGTCAAGGCGGCCATCCTGGGGGCGGAGAGCTTTGGTTTTGGTACCGCGCCAATGGTAGCGCTGGGCTGCAAGTTCCTGCGTATCTGCCACCTGAACAACTGCGCTACTGGGGTTGCCACCCAGGACGACTTCCTGCGCGGCGAGCATTTCCGCGGCACGGTGGATATGGTCAAAAACTACTTCCGCTTTATCGCTGAAGAAGTGCGTGAGCTGATGGCCATGCTAGGCGTGCGCCAGTTGACCGACCTGATCGGGCGTACCGACCTGCTGGAAGTGTTGGAAGGCAATACGGCAAGCCAGCGCAAGCTCGATTTAATGCCGCTGCTGACGAACGATTTTGTACCTGCTGATGCGCCGCAGTTCTGCAAGGTGGGCCGCAACGTACCTCACGACCCGGGTGCTAAAAACCAGGAAGTATTGGCAGCGCTTAAAGAGGCTATCGAGAGCCAGTCGGGCGGTGAGTTCAGCTTCAACATCACTAACTGTGATCGCAGTGTGGGTGCGCTTAGCTCAGGCGCTATCGCCAAGCGTTATGGGGAAGAAGGCCTGGAAAACGCGCCCGTTACCGCACGCTTTACCGGGGTGGCAGGGCAGAGCTTCGGCGTCTGGAATGCCCGCGGCCTGAATCTGTACCTGGAAGGCGATGCCAACGACTACGTGGGCAAGGGCATGAACGGCGGCAAGATCGTGATCGTGCCACCTAAGGTTAGCCAGTTCGAAAGCCATAAAACCGCGATTATCGGTAACACCTGCCTGTATGGCGCAACCGGCGGCACGTTGATGGCCGCGGGCACCGCAGGCGAGCGTTTTGCGGTGCGTAACTCAGGCGCCACGGCGGTGATTGAAGGCGCTGGCGACCACTGCTGCGAATACATGACCGGTGGTCTGGTATGCGTGCTGGGTGAAACGGGCGTTAACTTTGGTGCAGGTATGACCGGTGGATTTGCCTACGTGCTGGATGAAGACCGTACCTTCGTGGACAAGTACAACCACGAGCTGGTCGAAATTCATCGCATTAGTACGGAAGCCATGGAGGCGTATCGCCGCCATCTTCGCGAGCTGATTACCACCTATGTCGAAGAGACGGGTTCCAGCCGTGGGGCCGCGATTTTAGAAGACTTTAGCGACTACCTGCGTCATTTCTGGCTGGTGAAGCCAAAAGCGGCAAGCCTGGGCAGTCTGCTGGATCAATCTCGGCGTCAGCCGCAATAAACCGCCTGTGTCTACGCTTCGAGGAGAGAAATCATGGCTAACCGTTTAAACAACGATTTCCAGTTTGTTGATGTGGGTCGTCAAGACCCACAGAAAAAAGCCGCCCATACGCGTGCCAAAGAATTCGCTGAGATTTACGAACCGTTCAAACCCACTGATGCGGCAAGCCAGGCGCATCGCTGCCTGCATTGCGGCAACCCTTACTGTGAGTGGAAATGCCCGGTTCACAATTACATTCCCAACTGGCTACAGCTGGTCGTGGAAGGCAACATCATCGAAGCCGCTGAGCTTTCGCATAAAACCAACTCGCTGCCCGAAGTATGTGGCCGCGTATGCCCGCAAGATCGGCTGTGTGAAGGCGACTGCACGCTCAATGACGGCTTTGGCGCGGTCACCATCGGTTCTGTCGAGAAGTACATTACCGATACTGCGTTTGCCATGGGCTGGCGCCCGGACATGTCCAAGGTCGTGTGGACGGATAAAAAAGTCGCGATTGTCGGCGCCGGGCCTGCCGGGCTTGGCTGTGCCGATATTCTGGCGCGCAACGGCGTCAAGCCCGTGGTATTTGATAAGTACCCGGAAATCGGTGGCCTGTTAACCTTCGGCATTCCTGAGTTCAAGCTTGAAAAGAACGTGATGGAGCGTCGTCGGGCGGTATTCGAGGAAATGGGTATCGAGTTTCGCCTGAATACCGAAATCGGTACGGATATCGAGTTCGATACGCTGCTCCAGGAGTACGACGCGGTTTTCCTGGGCATGGGGACGTATAAATACATGGAAGGCGGCTTCCCCGGTGAAGACCTGCCCGGCGTGTACAAGGCGCTCGATTTCCTGATCGCTAACGTCAACCGCTGCCTGGGATTCGAAAAAGATCCCAACGATTACATCTCGATGGAAGGCAAGCGCGTCGTTGTTCTCGGCGGTGGCGATACCGCCATGGACTGTAACCGCACCTCGATCCGCCAGGGTGCTGCGAGCGTTACCTGTGCTTATCGCCGTGACGAAGAGAACATGCCCGGCTCTCGCCGTGAAGTAACCAACGCGCGCGAAGAGGGCGTCGAGTTCCTGTTCAACCGCCAGCCGGTGGCGGTGGTGGGCGAAGAGAAGGTTGAAGGCGTGAAGGTTGTGCGCACTCGACTCGGCGAGCCTGACGAAAACGGTCGCCGCCGCCCTGAGGTGGTACCAGGTTCTGAAGAGATTATTGCCGCCGATGCCGTGGTCGTAGCGTTTGGTTTCCAGGCAAGCCCTGCGCCCTGGTTTGAGGGCTCGCGCATTGATCTGAACGAGCGTGACCTGGTAAAAGCCCCAGAGCACGGCCAGTTCGCCTTTCAGACCAGCAATGAAAAAATCTTTGCCGGCGGCGATATGGTGCGCGGCTCTGACCTGGTGGTCACGGCTATTTATGAAGGCCGCCAGGCCGCAGAAGGCATCATGAACTACCTGGGCGTGTAATTCACCTTTACTCCAGCTGTCCGGGGCCTTAATTGGCTCCGCGACTACCCCGGCATCAGGCAAACGCGAGACTCCCCAGCCTTTGATTCGACATACTGCTAGTGTGCTCCTCGCACCGATTTCGGCGTACAGCCGAAAAACTTTGTGAAGGCGGCAGTGAAATTATTTGGGTGCTGGTAGCCGACCTGATAGGCCGATTCCGATACCCGATATCCTGCGGCCAGTAATTCTTGCGCTCGCTGCATGCGCATTGCTAGCAGGTGTTGGGCAGGGCTTGTGTCATAGGCTTGGCGAAAGCACCCCTTGAGTTTGTATTCACTGATACCAAGTTTGGCGCACAAGTAGGCATTGTTTAGAGGCTGATCCAAGTGCGCACGCATATAGGCTTCGATTCTTTCAAGCAAGTCCACGTCTCGCCCGATAATTCGTTCTTTCTGCCCCTCCGCAGGGGTTAGCAGGTTGAGTTGTTCGCCGAGTAAGCTGAGGGCATGGATACGCTGGCGTAATCCGTCCTGCTCACCTACCCACGGGTGCTTGTAAAAGCTTAGATGTTGACTGGCGCGGCTGTTAACGTGAGATAGTTGGCGAAAGCTTTCATTGTGACGCAAGGGCTTACCGAGCAGTTGGTCACAGCGCTGTGGTCCGATATAACGCCTTAATGCCGATTCCGATACCACTAATCGTAACTGCTGAGTCTGCTTGTCGGCGGCGTAGCGGCGCTCACCACCCCCTTCCTGAAATACAGACACTGTCGTTTGGTTAGCCGAGAAGTGCAGACGATTGCCTGTACGGTCAAGAAACTCTGATTGACCAGATAAGCCGAAAGTAATCACCAGGGTGCGCTCATTGCCTTCGTGTTGACAGACTTCACGTAATACACGTCCAGACGAGATTTTGGAACGAACAACGGAAAAGCCTGCTTCGCAATCCAGCCGCTCAATCAGGGTATGGCGATGGGGTAAATCGCACTTATGGGAAACCCATTCAGTTAGATGTTGAGCAGTGGTCAACGTTGGGCGTGACAAATTATTCACAGCAAAGCCTTCCTTATTTCCATCCTACTGAGTGCTCTCTATTGCAGAGCATCCAATCATTGCAGAACCAGTCGCCTTGTGATTGAGCTCATAAGAGCACAAGCCCCATAGGCATAAAAACAGCCTAGTCGGAATAGGATATGAATAACGCTGGATGCAATATTAAATGAGAATGATGTGTATTTATTTTGAAAGTATCATTCGTTGACTGCTCAGCCAAGTGGAAGTTGCCGCTTACACACCGTCTGAGTTGGTGTTGAGCGGGGAGTGTGTTTTTAGGGCATATCCGTTTCAGTGTATGTGGTCAAAAGAGGAGGAACTGATGATTTCGATCCTTGTAATATCATCGCTGACAGGCAAATACCCATCATTAGTCTCTGCGCTGACTAACGCGAAGGAGAATTCATGAACCCGGTTCTCTGGCGCTTGTCGCGGCCTTTGCGTCCTTCGATTTTACTGGCTGCGTTCGGCCAAGTGGTTGTCACCGCCTGTCATGTTGGTCAGGCGCTATGCTTAGCCAGTGCTTTGGCCGGGCTATTCGCTGACCAGCCATTGTCCGAACTATGGTGGCCGCTGTCGGTTTTTTTTGTTTTTACTTGGCTACGCATCGTGCTGATGGGGTTGTCTGAAGCACTCGCTATGCGTGTGGCAGGGCTTGCCCGGCACTACTTGCGTCAGCGCCTGATTGGTCAGGTATTACGTGTGGCGGCTGATCCGGCCAGCGACCGAGATAGCGGGGAACTGAGTACCACCTTGGTGCAGTCGGTGGAAGCCTTGCAAGCCTATTACAGCCGTTATGTGCCTGCAGTGCTGGGTGCGGTGTTTGGTGGCGGGGGTGTGCTACTGCTAATGGCGTATTTCGATAGCCGTTCTGCCCTTGTGGCTGCTCTTGCTGCGCTGGCGCTACCCTTTACTGATCGCCTCTGGTTGCGTTGGCGGCGCGCTTCTGCAGGTGGGTTGTTCGCGAGTATGGGGCGTTTTTCCGCGTATTTGCTCGACAGCTTGCGCGGCGTCACCACGCTCAAGGCCTTCAATGCTCAGACCCGGCGCCGTCAGGTACTCAGTCAACAGGCACGGGATCTGCGTGAGCAGGCCATGGGTGTGCTTTACGCCATTCTCATGCGTAACGGCGCAACAGGGCTGCTTAGCTTGGGTGGTTTAGCGTTGGTGACTGCGCTTAGCGCTCAGCGCGCCGTTGCCGGTGAGCTATCGCCGTTTGCGTTGTTGGCCGTTGTGCTGCTGGCCCGCGAGGCCTTCGGTACGCTGGAAAAGCTTGATAAGACCTTCCACATTGCATGGTCGGGTAATGCGGCGGCGGCCCCCGTCATTCGTTTACTTGACGCTATACCTGGGGTGCCAGAGCCGATTGAGGCCCGGGCTTTACCGACCCATCATGGAGTGGCCTTTGATAGCGTTAGTTATACCTGGCCGGGTGGCTGCGAACCTGCGTTGCACAATGTGAATTTTACGCTTGAGCCTGGTGAGTTCGTGGCTGTGGTAGGGCCCTCTGGCGCAGGAAAATCGACCCTGGCAGCTCTATTGATGCGCTTTGTTGCACCTGACTGCGGCCGCGTCAGCCTGGGCGGCGTTGATCTTCGCGATTTGCGCGTCAATGACGTATACGAAAACGTCAGTGGCGTGTTCCAACATAGTGTGCTGCTGCATGGCAGCATCGAAGAGAACTTGAGGATGGGGGCTCCTCAAGCCAGTGATGAGGATCTGGCTGAGGCATGCCGGGTAGCGTCACTGGAATCGTGGATTTCAAGTCTTGAAAAAGGCGTTGCCACTGCCGTGGGAGAAGGCGGCGCGCGACTTTCTGGCGGTCAGCGACAGCGCATAGCTATCGCACGTGCTTGGCTAAAAAATACACCGGTCATGGTGTTGGACGAGGCGACCGCGAACGTGGACGTTGCCAGCGAAACCCACATTGGAGAGGCCATCGAGCGGCTTCGCGGTCAGCGTTCGCTACTGGTGATTGCACATCGTCTAGCCAACGTTCGGAATGCCGACCGCATTCTGGTGCTTGATCGTGGTCGTTTAGTTGAGATCGGTGATCACCACAACCTACTGACCCGAAATGGCCTCTATGCGCGCCTCTGGAACCGGCAGCACGCCCACGAAGCGTCGCCCCAAACCGAGGAAGAACTAATATGAAAGTCAATGCCCACGAAATTCCCCAGGGGCCGCGTAGCACATGGGGTGACCTGTTACGCCTTTCCGCTGGCCAGCCGCGCCTGCTAGCACTCACTATCGCTGCTACGCTCATTGCCCAGGCTGGCATGGTGACAAGCCTTGCGTTGGGTGCCTGGCTAGCAGGTTTGGCGCTGACGGGTGCACCGGAGAGCCTCTGGCAACCCGTGCTTTGGGGCATGCTTGTCAGCGCCGTTGCTGGGGCCGGTGGTCGCTGGTGGCAGGCACATATCTCCCATGCCTTTGCTTTTGCTCTGATCGAAACGCTGCAGGTGGGCATTTACGACGGTCTAGAGCGTGCCGCCCCAGGTGGTTTGTCCGACACCCGCAGCGGCGAGCAGGCCAACGTGGCGCTGAACGATGCTCAGGCGCTGGAACACTTTTTTGCCCACACCCTGGCCGATACCATCGCTGCAGTTGTGGTACCGCTGTTGGCACTGCTGGCGCTGGCCTGGATACAGCCTTGGCTTACTTTAGTGTTACTGCCATTTCTGCCGACTCTGACCAGCGTGCCATTCTGGCTGGGGGAGCGTGCTTTTCGCCAGGGGCGCGAGATGAATGCCGCGCTAGCGGGACTAAACGCTGAAGTGATTGAGGGCATTGAGGCGCGTCGAGAGATCCTCTTGTTCAATCAGGAGGCGGCTTGGCGCGCTCGGCTGGGGCAGTATCTGGCGCGGCTGAAGAGCGAGCAGCGTCGTTACGCCTTGCGAACAGGCGCGGAGCAAGGCGGTATAGAGCTGATCCAGTCCTTAGCATTGATCACCGCGCTGGTGGCCAGCGCAGTGTTGCTTGAATATCAAGCCCTAGCGTTGGCTCAAGTTCCGCTATCGGTCGTGCTGGTAGGCGCGGCACTGCTACCTTTGGCAGAGGTAGCGCGCAGTGCCAGCCAACTGGGTGCAGTGCGCGCCAGTGCGGCACGGGTGTTGGCGTTGCTGCATCAGCGTTCGCCGATTCAGGACAATGGCCAGCGATTGCCTAAGGATGCCAGCATCGAATTCAACCAAGTGGTGTTCGCCCATTCCGAGCGCCCTGTGCTGCAGGGTGTCAACTTCCGGGTAGAAACGGGTGAGATGGTCGCACTGGTTGGCCCCTCTGGATCTGGCAAGACCACCTGCGCCAACTTACTAATGCGCTTCTATGAGGTGCAGAGCGGCACAGTGAAGCTGGGCAGCGAAGATCTGCGTGATATTCCCCTATCCGAGCTGCGCCACTGGATCGCCTGGGTTGGTCAGGAGGCCTACTTGTTTGACGACAGTATCGAGGGCAACTTGCGCTTGGGCAAACCAGAGGCGACGCAGCAGGAAATCGAAATCGCTGCGCATCAGGCCCAGGCCCACGATTTCATTCAGGCCCTACCTGAGGGCTACCAAACGCGTTGCGGCGCGAATGGTGCGCGGCTTTCAGGTGGTCAGCGTCAGCGTATCGCCATCGCCCGGGCACTGCTGTCTCAAGCGCCCGTGCTGGTAATGGATGAAGCTTCATCCAGCCTCGATGCTGACAGTGAACATGCCCTGCAGCAGGCCTTGTTGGCGCTTCGTGGGCAGTACACGCTACTGGTGGTAGCACATCGTCCAAGCACCATTGCTCAGGCTGACAGGGTCGTACTCCTGCAGGATGGCTGCATTCTCGATCAGGGCTCTCATGAGCAGTTGCTGCACCGTTGCGAGCAATATGTCCAGTTGCTCGCGCAGCCAGCCAGCGCTTAAAAACACATGCTTAGCAACGAGTACCTTAAGCGTTTAGCTCCAGAAACTTAAAACCTGGGAATACCGACATGAAAGCCCCCGCCATTTCGTACTGGTCGTTGCAGTTGCTGCTCGGCTGGATCAACTTCGCTATGACCGCACCAATGATCTATCTCTACCTAGGGTTACCGCTGGTGATGCGCCAGCAGGGGTGGTCCGGCACCGCCATCGGCCTCTTCCAATTGGCAGGGTTGCCGGCCGTGCTCAAGTTCGTATTGGCTGCTCCGGTAGATCGCTGGGCGCGAGATACCGCCGGTTATCGGCGCTGGAGCTTAGTACTGTTGGTCGGTTATGCCGCAAGCCTTGTAGCGCTGGCGGGGCTCGACATAGGAAAAACGGGCTTCACGACGTTATTCGCCCTGGCGATGCTGGCTAGCTTATTCGGCACTTGGGCCGACGCGCCGGTCAATGCCTTGGCTATTCGCTGTTTACCCGAGACTGAACGTATGCGCGCAGGCACTATCCGTTCAGCCGCCAGTTCATTGGGGGCAGTGTTCGGGGGTGGTGCGATGCTCATTTTGCATGATCGTGTTGGCTGGTCTTGGCCGTTCTTTGTGCTGGGGGTTGGACTGTTGTTGGCCCTTGTCGGACTTTATCTCATACGCCCAGTGCATCTTGATACGATAGCGACACCCAAACGCTCAGAGGTGGGGGTGCGCCAATGGGTTGGCTATTTCGCTTCTGCTCAGCGTCGCCGTTGGGTGGTCGTGTTGATGCTCTATTTCCCCTTTATTGGCACTGCCTGGGTATACCTTAAACCGTTACTGCTCGATCAAGGACTGCCGTCCGGTCAGGTGGCCGTGGTAGCTGGTTTGCTGGGTGGCGTGGTCGGTGCTTTGGGCAGTCTGCTAGGCGGTTATGTCACTTACCGTCGTGGTTTGCACTATGCCCTGCCTGGCTTTGCAATGCTCGCCCTCGTTGCCTTGGCTGCATTATCGGCGGCGTTGGCCAGCCATGCGAGCTTGCCGTTGCTAACTGCCTGCACCGTGCTTCTGGCGCTGGCCATGGGCGCCTCGGCTGGATTAGTGTTTGGCATGATGATGTACTACACCCGTGAAGGTTTGACGGCTGTGGACTATGGTCTGCAATCGAGTCTATTCGTGCTCACGCGTACGGTTGTGCCCATGCTCGCAGGGCTGCTGCTTGACCATTTCGGGTATCTGGGCATGTTAAGCGCTCTGATGGCTGGCATGCTGGGAATAGGTTACTGGAGCCTGCGATTTGTGCGGGGCATGGGCGAGATGCCACCAAAGATGGGGCGTGTCGCCTGATTCCCGAACCGTTGTGGTCACTATAGTGGGGTACTGCGGAGCTAGGTCGGTTGTGCTGAGAACATCGTGATGTTAGCCGTGTCCGGTGTCGACTTCCGGCACCACTGACATGCCGACTTTTAACTGTTGGGCTTGAGGTTGACCTGGATCGATGGCGATGCGCACCGGTAGACGTTGGACGATCTTGGTGAAATTACCTGTGGCGTTGTGGGGTTGAATGGCTGAAAAGCTCACCGAGCTGGCTGGGCCTAGGCTATCCACTCTGCCGGTTAGGGTGATGTTGGGGAGAGCATCGATGGTGAAACTTACCGGTTGGCTGGGCCGCATACGGGCGATTTGTGTTTCACGGAAATTGGCGGTGATATAGAGATTGTCCAGAGGAACTAAGGTCAGCAGCGTTTCACCGATTTTCATATAGCCGCCGAGGCGCACCACTTTCTGAGCGACGATACCTTTCACCGGTGCTGTAATGTGGGTGTAGGATAATGCCAATTCCGCTGCGTCCAGTTTGGCCTGAGCGATGTTTTGCGCCGCTTGGGCTTTCTCTAGGTCGGCCTGCAACACTTCCAACGCCTGTTGGGTAGCGGTATAGGCGGCCTGGTCGCCGATCAGGGTGGCCCTTGATGCAGCTAACTCTGCCTCTGCCCTTTGCAGCGACTGAACGGTACCGGCACCGCGGGCGCGCAGGTTGAGGTAGCGTTCTCGCTCCTGTCGAGCCAGTGTCACTGCGGCCTGATCGACGTCAAGTTTTGCCTGTGCTTGATGAATGCGACTTTCCTGACGCACGATTTGCGCTTGTAGACTGACGATTTCCGCAGCTGCCTGGGCCAGTCCAGCACTTGCTTCTTCCACCTTAGCTCGTGTATCGCTGTCATCGATCTCTACTAGCAGGTCGCCGACGCTCACCGTCTGGTTTTCTTCCACCAGTACCCGCTGTACACGACCGGCAACCTGCGACGCCACCCGTGTTAGATCTGCCTGTATATAAGCATCGTTGGTGGATTGATATCTGGCGGCGCTTTCCGGGCGGTTCAGCGCATAGACACCCGTAATTGCCAGGGCCAGGAGTATCAGAATGAAAGGAGTTCGCAAGCGACGTAATGAGGTCATGGCTATTATTCCGGTGAACGAGAGGGAGGTGACGGTGGCGTTACGGGCGTGAGACAGAGCGTCAGCGGAATCAGCATCAGGGCAAGCACGCTAAGTGCCCGGTAAGCGTCGGCGGTGGCCAGCGTGACGGCTTGGGTAGTGACGGCGTCGGACAACGTCATCAGTTGGTCTTCATGCATTCCTAGGGCGGCGCCAGCTCGAGCCATGCTGTCCAGCAACATGTCGCTGTGAAAATGGCTTTGAATCAGTATCAACTGAGTGACCAGCGCGCTGCCCAGGGCGGTGCCGAAGGCGCGCAGCATATTCACCAGCCCGGATACGAAGGGGCCTTCCATTGGCTGTACCACACTGGTAGCCAGAAATAGCAGTGAGACCACCGCCATTGGCTGGCCGATCGCTTGCAGTGCTTGTACAGCGACGAACTGGTGCCACATCCATTCACTGGTGATTTGGGCGCCTAGCCAGCAGGCTATCGCCACAATCAGCAGGCCAGTGGCAAATACCTTGCGTGCATCCATCCAAGGCTGGTATAGAAGCAGAGCCACCAGGGAGCCGAGCACCAACTGTGGTAGCCCGATGGTGAGCCCAACGGCACTGGATTGCAGTGGTCTATAACCTTGCACTTGGGCGAGAAAATTAAGCGGCAGTAGAGCGCCGGACATCAGCACAACCAACAGCCCAACAAACAGGGTGAAGCCCAGCCCAAGGTTGCGCCGGGAAAGCAGTTGAAGGCGGATAAAAGGGCTGGGATGATGCCACTCGCTGAGCAGACCGGCGAAGGTGGCGATTAGGCCGCCAGCAAGTGCACTGCAGATCAGTGTTGAATGAAACCAGCCAAGACGTACACCCTGACTGAGAACTATCGCAAGCAGCGCTAATCCGGTAACCAGACAAATATGGCCGATCCAGTTGCCCTGACCGAAGCGCTCATGGCGTGGTGGATCCTGAGGGAGGCCCCATGCACATAGCGCTAAGCTGAACATACCCAGCGGAACGATTTGCCAGTAGACCCACCGCCAGTCGAACAACTGATCTGTCCACACGCCAGCCAGCCACACCGCCAGATTGGGTGCTAGGGTGGCAGTCATGGCGAATAGCGCCAAACCGTGCAGGCGAATATGAAACGGCAGAAAACGCAGCGCTGCCATCATCAGTGTCGGGATCAGACCGCCAGCGACGGCACCTTGCAGACCGCGCAGTAGGAGCATGGACGGTAGCGACTGGGCAAAGGGCAGTAGTAATCCGAGCAGCGTGGCAGCGGAGATTAACACCAGTTGATAACGGCGCAGTGATAGGGTGATGGCGAACCAGGCGGCAAACGGTTGTACCGTGATTTCGCCAACGAGATAGACGGTATCCAGCCAGGAGGCAGCGTCGGCACCCAAACCATGGGCGCCGCGAATATCTGGCAATGATAAGGCAGGAACCCGGTTGTTAAATCCTGCCATGATGGCTGCGATGAATACGCCGGTCAGCCCGGCGATAAGCCGAGGGCCAAAAACAGGCTGGGCTGGGGTGGCGGTGCGGGTATTAGGCATGGAGAGCGCTCCGGCGATCACAATCGCCAAGTGAAGCGCATTCCTACCTCCCGGGGCGGGCTGTAGATGGTGACGAAGCCGTTCTGGTAGCCCACGGCGTCATAGCGCTTATCGCCGATGTTGTCGGCGTAGGCGGCGAGCTCCCAATCACCTAACTGATAGCCAGCGACCAAGTTGAGCAGTGCATAGTCGTTACGCTCGTATTGGTTGGCGGCGTCTAGGTAGACTTTGCTGCTACCGACCAGGCTGCCCTGGGTGTACCAGCCTTCTGGATCGTCGTAGCGTAGGCTCAAATAACCGGTAAAATCGGGAGCGAAAGGATTGTGATTACCAGCGTAGTCGGCTGAGCCATCTTGGAATTGATCAAATCGGGTATGGTTCCAGGCTAACCCCCCTTTAATTTGCCACCCATCGCCAAGCAGATAGTCAAGGTCGAGTTCTACCCCTTTAGAGGTGGCTGTGGCAGCATTGGTGATGTACATCATGCCGGCGGTGGGCATTTGCATGACTTGCATGTTGTCGATGTCCATCAGATAGGCGGCGAGAGAGTAACGCAGGCGCCCTTCGGCTAGCCAACCCTTAGCGCCGGTCTCGTAGGACCAAGTTTTCTCTGGACCGAAGGACTGATAGTTCGTTGCGGGGGATAATATATTGAACCCACCGCTACGCACGCCTCGCGAGATACTGGCGTACCACTGATTGCGTGGGCTGATTTCATATTGCAACGCGATCTTGGGCGAAAAGTGCGACCATGATTCCGACCGGCTTGCCGCACCACGTGGGTGTAGTTCCACCTGATTGTGCTCAATGCGCCCACCGGTAGAAAGGCGCCAGTGTTGTGCCAAGGGTAGGTTCCAATGGGTAAACAGGGCTGTCGTTTGGCTTTCCTGATTGGCATGAAGATCCACAGAGCCCATCATATTTTTGCTGATACTATGCAGCCGGTTATCACTGCTATCGCCGTAGACGCCGAGCAACCACTCTGTCTCGCCAAGAGCACCCTCTAAGCGAAGCTCCTGGGATAGCGTGCGTAGCCGGTTGTCACGACCTACGTGCAAGATATCCTCGGCCCTGAAATCGGTATCCTGCTGTATATGATCCCGGAAATCATTCCAGGCAGTGACGGAATGGAGACTCAAGTCCGAGGCGAATTCATGTTCCGCGGTTAGTGCTAGGGTTTGCCCCCAGGATCGGTTCCAACTTGGGGTGCCTGAGGCAACAGTGGCACGATGCGCGCTAGGTGCCCCCCAGCGGGATGCACCATCATCATACTCTTGGCGCGTATAGCGCAGTGCCAAATCAGTCGCATCACCAGGCGTCCAGCGCAGCCCTAGGTTGAGATCGTGCCGATTGCGGTCATCTTCATTACTGCCGGTGTGGATGTTGTCGATAAAACCATCCTCACTCGACGTGCTACCCGCAATACTGGCATAGAGATTGTCCTGAACGATGGGGTGACTGACGGCGAAGCGAACGGCTCGATGGCCATGGTTGCCGGCTTCACCGCTAACAGTGGCGCGAGGTTGGTTGTCCATCGGCTGGGTGTGGATAGCAATGACGCCAGCTTCGGCATTACTGCCATAGAGTGTGGACTGAGGGCCGCGTAGTATCTCGATTCGGTCGACGTTAAGTAGGCTGCTCTCGAATCCCTGAGCAGACAGTGTTGGTACACCATCCACCAGAAGCAACGTTGAGGTGGAAAAGGTGTTGAAGTTAGCCGTTAGTCCCCTCATTACGGGAGAATTCATGCCGGCCTGTCCGAATGGCTGAAACGATAACCCAGGAACCCGTCCCTCTAACTGTTCGAGGCTGGTCAGGCCCGCTGCTTCAATTTCAGAACCATCAATCACCGCGACACTGGCAGCCACATTTTCCAGTGGCTGCTCGGTTTTTTCCGCGGTCACCGTTATCGGTGTGAGGGTGGCGGGGGCTTCACCCTCTGTCGTTATTGCTGAGTTTGTCGTATTCGCCCACCCGGGGACGGCTTGCAGGCAACTCATCATGGCTGCCAAATGGAAAATTCGACGTCGCTTGTGCTGCATCTTTCGTTTCCCCTTATTCCCTTATGTTATTTCATTACGTGCTAATTTCCCCGCTACAATCTCATCGGTACGGGGAATACGCTGAGAACAAGGATACTCTTAAGGCAAATAGTAATCATTGCTATTAAGTATGGTGGTTGGCGGTTTACCTATGAATGTATGCAAGCGCAGGGCTGGGGCAGCTGCCCATTCTGGTTCGGCCGAGCTGATTTTGACTGCTCAGTTCAAATTGAGCCTTGGGGCGTAGTCTGCTATTCTGTCGTCCCATCCTGGTGTGGCTTTCTGTTACGCCTTTTGATCACGTTTCGACAGGTTTTCCATGACACGATATATCTTCGTGACCGGCGGCGTTGTGTCCTCTCTTGGCAAGGGCATCGCGTCGGCCTCGCTGGCGGCGATTTTAGAGGCCCGCGGCCTTAAGGTCACCATGCTCAAGCTCGACCCGTACATCAACGTGGACCCGGGCACCATGAGCCCGTTCCAGCACGGCGAGGTGTTCGTCACTGAGGATGGCGCCGAAACCGATCTGGACCTTGGCCACTACGAACGCTTTATTCGTACCAAGATGACCCAGCGTAATAATTTCACCACTGGCCGTGTTTACGAGCACGTGCTGCGCAAAGAGCGCCGTGGTGATTACCTGGGTGGCACGGTGCAGGTAATTCCGCACATCACTGATGAAATCAAGCAGCGCGTTTATGCCGGCGGCGAAGGCTTTGACGTGGCGCTGGTGGAAATTGGTGGCACAGTCGGCGATATCGAATCGCTGCCGTTTTTGGAATCCATCCGTCAGATTCGCAGCGAGCAGGGTGCTAATCGCGCGCTGTTTATGCACCTGACGCTGGTGCCGTATATCAAGACGGCGGGCGAGACGAAAACCAAGCCTACCCAGCACAGCGTTAAAGAGCTGCGCTCGATTGGTATTCAGCCGGATATTCTGATTTGCCGCAGCGAAGTCGAGCTTGAAGAGAGCGAACGCCGCAAAATCGCGTTGTTTACCAACGTTGAAGAGCGTGCGGTCGTACCGCTTCAGGACGCAGATACCATCTACCGTATCCCGCTGATGCTTCATGAACACGGCCTGGACGATATCGTCTGCGATAAGCTGCGCCTTGATGCCGAGCCCGCCGATCTTTCCGAGTGGGTGAAAGTGCTGGACTCCAAGCTTAATCCGCTCAAGTCCGTAAGTATCGCCATGGTCGGTAAGTACATGGAACTGCTGGACGCGTACAAGTCGCTTAATGAAGCCTTGATTCATGCAGGCATTCAAGGGCGCATCAAAGTCAATGTCGACTATATCGACGCTGAGGACATCGAACGTCACGGCACCGAGCGCCTAGCGGGTAAAGACGCTATTCTGGTGCCCGGCGGCTTTGGTGAGCGAGGCGTGGAAGGCAAAATTATGACCGCCCAGTTTGCCCGCGAAAATAACGTGCCTTACCTGGGGATCTGCTTAGGGATGCAGGTAGCGGTTATTGAATTTGCGCGTAACGTGGCGGGCTGGAAAGATGCCAACTCCACTGAGTTTACCCATGACACTCAGCACCCGGTGGTCGGCCTGATTACCGAATGGCTGAATGCGGAAGGTAAAATTGAGCTGCGCGATGCGGCGTCTGATTTAGGCGGCACCATGCGTCTGGGCGGCCAGATATGTCATCTGACCTCCGGCAGCAAAGCGCGTGAAGCTTACGGCTCTGATGAAATCGTTGAACGTCACCGCCACCGCTTCGAAGTTAATAACCAGTTTATTGACGAGCTGGAAAAAGCCGGCCTGGTAATTTCAGGTAAAAGCGTTGATCAGTCGCTGGTTGAAATGATCGAGTTGGCCGATCACCCTTGGTACGTGGCGTGTCAGTTCCACCCGGAATTTACCTCCACACCGCGTGACGGGCACCCGCTGTTCTCGGGCTTTGTGAATGCAGCGCTGGAGCACAAAACGGCGCGTACCCGATCTCACGCGACACCTCAGGAATAAGGGGGGAAGCCAATGTCTTCTCAAGCACCTTTTCAAGAGCGTCACATCAACATTGCCGGCCTAACCGCCGGCAATTCTTTGCCCTTAATGCTGCTTGGCGGCATGAACGTGCTAGAGTCGGCAGAGCTTGCCGACGAGGTAGCCCAAGCCTACGTCAGCGTGACGCAAAAGCTCGGTATGCCGTATGTATTCAAGGCGAGCTTTGACAAGGCCAACCGCAGCTCGATTCACTCGTACCGTGGTCCGGGTATTGAAAAAGGCTTGCAGATTCTCGCTGATATCAAGTCGCGTTATGGCGTGCCGATCATCACCGATGTTCACGAGCCCTGGCAGGCGGCCCAGGCGGCAGACGTCGCGGATATCATCCAGTTGCCCGCTTTCCTGGCGCGCCAGACGGATCTGGTGGTGGCGATGGCCAAAACCGGTGCCGCGATCAATATCAAAAAGCCCCAGTTTTTAGCACCTCATGAGATGCGCCATATTCTCAGCAAGTTTCAGGAAGCCGGTAATGATCGCCTGATGCTGTGCGAGCGCGGTTCAAGCTTTGGCTATAACAACCTGATTGTCGATATGCTTGGGTTTGGCGATATGAAGCAGACTGGCTACCCAGTGTTCTTCGACGTTACCCATGCGCTGCAACGCCCCGGCGGGCGTGCTGATAGTGCGGATGGGCGGCGTGCCCAGGTCGCCGAACTTGCCCGTGCAGGCGTTGGCGTCGGGCTTGCGGGGCTGTTTTTAGAAGCGCATCCTGATCCGGATAACGCCAAGTGCGATGGTCCCTGTGCGTTGCCGCTTGACCAGCTTGAGCCATTTTTAACGCAGCTATCTCAGCTTGATTCATTGGTGAAAAATTTTGCGCCGTTGACCATTCGCTGATCGCGGCCATCATGCGATACATAACCTTCTAATAGACCGCCAACCAAGGAGACTGTCATGACCAAAATTGTAGATATCAGTGCACTGGAAGTACTCGATTCACGCGGTAACCCGACGGTGCTAGCGCGTGTGCGCCTTGAAAGTGGGGCAACGGGCGAAGCCTGCGCACCCAGCGGTGCTTCTACCGGTTCGCGTGAAGCGCTTGAGCTACGTGATGGCGACAAAGCACGCTATCTCGGCAAAGGTGTACTGACAGCTGTCGATGCGGTCAATGGCAAAATCCGAGAGGCGCTGCTTGGTATGGACGCACGCGATCAGCGCGGTCTGGACGATGCCATGCTGGCGCTGGATGGCACTGACAACAAAGCCACTCTGGGTGCGAATGCAATTCTCGCGGTATCGCTGGCGGCCGCTAAAGCCGCGGCTAACGCCAAGGGCGTGCCGCTTTATGCACACATTGCCGAGCTTTACGGTCAGCCAGGTCAGTACAGCATGCCCGTGCCGATGATGAACATCATCAACGGCGGCGAGCATGCGGATAACAACGTGGATATTCAGGAGTTTATGGTGCAGCCGGTCGGCGCCAAAAACTTCCGTGAAGGCCTGCGTATGGGCGCTGAAATTTTCCACGCGCTGAAGAAGGTGCTGTCTGCCAAAGGCCTGTCTACCTCTGTGGGCGATGAGGGTGGCTTTGCCCCTGACCTGGCGTCCAATGCGGATGCCTTGGCTGTCATCAAACAGGCGGTGGCGGATGCTGGTTATTCGCTAGGCAGTGATGTCACGCTGGCACTCGACTGCGCGTCGTCTGAGTTCTACAAGGATGGCCAGTACAATCTTTCCGGTGAAGGTAAAAGCTACGATGCACAAGGCTTTACTGACTACCTGGCAGGCTTGTGTGAAGACTATCCGATTGTCTCTATTGAAGACGGTATGGATGAGTCGGATTGGGATGGCTGGAAAGCCCTCACCGACAAGCTGGGCGATAAAGTGCAGCTGGTGGGCGACGATCTGTTCGTTACCAATACCAAAATTCTTAAGCGCGGTATCGACGAGCAGATTGGTAACTCGATTTTGATCAAGTTTAACCAAATCGGTTCACTGTCTGAAACGCTGGACGCCATCAAGATGGCTCAGGATGCAGGCTTTACTGCGGTTATTTCGCACCGCTCCGGTGAAACAGAAGACACCACCATTGCTGATTTAGCGGTGGGCACCTGTGCAGGCCAGATTAAAACCGGCTCCTTATGCCGCTCTGACCGGGTTGCCAAATATAACCGCTTGTTGGTGATTGAGTCAGAACTTGGCGATGTCGCTTATCCCGGCTTGAAGGCTATCAAGGGCCAATAACGGGATTTGTTAGCTGTCTTGTAAGAAATGTCTCAAGATTTTGTAAGACATGTCCTACAAAAGCCGACGAAAATCGCTCGACGTGGGTAGGAAAAGTAGAAAATTTTCGTCTAATTTAAGTTTATCTAATTGATTTTAAGTTGTTTTTTATTGAAGGGCAGGCCACTTAGGCTTGCCCTTTTTGTTATAGGCCGCCTTGAGATGACATTGTTATCTGCCACAATGCATTCAGGACAGGGGAGGCAGGGATGCTTTAGACAGAATGCAACGCAATGGGGTGTAAACAGGCCCACCGAATGACACACTGAGGTGAATTTCGGTAGGGAAGCGGCCTGAGGAAGTTGACACATGGAGCGGTCAGAGGAAGTGTTTGGAGCGGGCGACCTAAGGGTCGCCTTTTTTTGTGCTTACGTTTTATACCTACGTACGTTGAATACCTGGCAAGAGGGTTGTTCCCGGTGTTTCTTACAACCGGCCGACGCAACCAGCCAAATGATTCCTAGGTTATAAGTAAAATCCATTTTTATTCTTCTTCGCTATTACTTACCATGGCCCGCAGAATTAGCAGGCTATGCTTCTGCTGCTGCGCTTGTCACACGGTACATCGTTGATGTGCCGTTTTTTGTTATTCAGGAGGTGCGTTACATGCATGGGTTGATTGCGATCAACGTGTTGGTCTTTATACTGGCGATTGCACTGCTGGCGCGCTGGCAGCGGCGCGGTGCCAGCCTGTCTCGCGTGGTGCTTGCAGGCCTGGTCATTGGGGTGGTGCTTGGCGCGCTATTGCAATGGGGATACGCCGGATCAGAGGTGCTTGAGGGCACCATCGACTGGGTAAACCTGGTAGGCGGTGGCTATGTCCAACTGTTAAAAATGATCATTATGCCGTTGGTGCTGGTGACCATTTTATCTGCTGTTACGCGCTTACATGATGCCAGTGCGCTGGGCAAGATTAGCCTGGGTGTACTTGGCATGCTCATGCTGACAACGGCGATTTCTGCCGTTATCGGCATTAGCATGACCCAGCTGTTTGGATTGTCTGCCGAGGGGCTGGTACAAGGTGCTCGCGAGCTGGAGCGCGGCCAGGCGATTGTCGAGCGCAGTGTTCAGGTGGCAGACCTGACCATCCCACAGCTTCTGCTCTCGTTTATTCCCAGCAATCCGTTCCAGGATTTAGCGGGCGCACGACCCACCTCCATTATCAGTGTGGTGATCTTTGCGACGTTTCTCGGCTTGGCCGCTCTGGGCATCAAGCGTGAAAATGCCGCGATTGGCGACAAGCTTATCGAAGGCATCGATATTGTGCAGAAGTGGATCATGCGTTTGGTGCGCATGGTGATCCGCCTTACGCCCTACGGGGTACTGGCGTTAATGGCCAAAGTGGTTTCTACGTCGAATCTCAACGATATCTTTAATCTGCTCGGATTCGTCGTTGCCTCCTACGTTGGCTTGGCACTTATTCTGGTCATGCATGCGCTATTTTTGATGGGCGTTGGGGTTAACCCCAAACGCTATTTTCAGAAGGTCTGGCCGGTACTCACCTTTGCCTTTACCTCACGTTCAAGCGCGGCCACGATTCCTTTGAATATCGAGGCGCAGGTAGACCGCATTGGCGTACCCCCTGCGATTGCCAACTTTTCAGCCTCCTTCGGAGCGACCATCGGCCAAAACGGCTGCGCGGGGCTTTATCCGGCCATGCTGGCCATGATGATTGCGCCCACGGTGGGGATTGATCCGTTTTCACTGGAGTTTCTGGCAACGCTGGTACTGGTCGTGACGCTGGCCTCTTTCGGCATTGCCGGTGTTGGCGGCGGGGCAACCTTTGCCGCGATCATCGTGCTCTCAACGCTTGACCTACCGATTGCTTTGGCGGGGCTTCTCATCTCGATTGAGCCGTTGATTGATATGGGCCGCACCGCCATCAACGTCAACGGTTCAATGACGGCGGGTACGGTGACCAGTCGTTTGCTCAAGCAGCACGACGCGGCTATTTTTGCTTCCAACGATGACCAGTTGGACGAGCCGAAAGCAGCGTGATTCAACTGACAAATTAAGCAAGCTACAAAAAGCCGCCTTCGGGTGGCTTTTTGCGTTTGTCGCGTGCGTTATCCTTGAAGAGGAGGGACAAGCAGACATAAAAAAACCAGCGCGGACGCTGGTTTTTAAGCCGATGGCTAACGACACGGTACTAAAAGCGTGCTGTGTTATCGCTCCAGCTTGTCGATCTTGCCGCTCTTGCCATCCCACTCTTCGGCATCCGGCAAGGCATCTTTCTTTTCAGCTATGTTGGGCCACACTTCAGCCAACTCAGCGTTGATCTCGATAAACGGTTCTTGCCCATCCGGCAGCTCATCCTCTGAGAAGATGGCTTCGGCCGGGCACTCAGGCTCGCATAGCGCACAGTCAATGCACTCGTCCGGGTGAATCACCAGGAAGTTGGGGCCTTCATAAAAGCAATCGACCGGGCAAACCTCTACACAGTCGGTGTATTTGCATTGGATGCAGTTTTCGGTAACGACAAACGTCATCGCGCTATCCCTCTTGCGGGACCGGGGGAGGTCCCGGTCATAGGTCAATCATGAATGGTTATAAAACGGCTGTTTCTTATAAGCTAAAAAGTATGGGCGACATTCTAGTGGCGCCCATACCTCACGGCAAGCACTTGGCTATCTTCTCTTGTACCGGTTACAACAAATCTCGCCATTGATAGACCAACGCCAGCGCCTCGCGGGGCGATAAATCATCAATGTCGGCACGCTCCAGTGCTTCTAAAACCGGATGTGGCGCACTGGCAAAGAGATCGTTTTGCTGGGGTGACGGGCTATTGGCAGGAGTCTGTTGTGCCGGGCCTGGGCGCGCCTGATGAGTGTCTACATCGCGCTGTTCCAGGTCAATCAACTTTTCACGGGCGCGCTTGATAACGTGGCTTGGAACACCGGCTAGTTGGGCGACCTGTAAGCCGTAGCTTTGGCTGGCCGGGCCTGCCTCAATGCGATGCATAAACACAATGCTATCGCCATGCTCTGTAGCGGTTAAATGAATGTTTTCCACGCCTTCGGCCTGCTCGGGAAGGGCGGTCATTTCAAAGTAGTGCGTAGCAAAGAGCGTCAGTGCCTGCGCCTGCGCCAAGTGCTCAGCGCTTGCCCAGGCCAGGGAAAGTCCGTCGAACGTACTGGTGCCCCGGCCGATTTCATCCATCAGCACCAGGCTATGCTCTGTGGCATTGTGCAGGATATTAGCCGTTTCGGTCATCTCGACCATAAAGGTGGAGCGCCCACCGGCAAGGTCATCCGAGGAGCCTATGCGGGTGAATATCCGGTCGACAGGACCAATCTCAGCCGCATCGGCAGGCACAAAGCTACCGCTATGGGCTAGCAGCGCGATCAAGGCGGTCTGGCGCATATAGGTCGATTTACCGCCCATATTGGGGCCGGTAATAATTAGCATGTGACGGTCAGGCGACAGCACAACGTCATTGGGCACAAACGGCTTGTCGCTTACTTGTTCCACTACGGGGTGGCGGCCAGCGGTAATGCTAATGCCGGTCGCGTCGCTCAGGGTTGGGCGCACCCAGTTAAGCGCATCGGCACGTTCGGCAAATGCACACAGTACATCAAGTTCGGCAAGCGCCCGGGAAGTGCTTTGTAGCGCCATGAGATGTTCGTTGAGTTCGCTTAGCAGGCGCTCATACAGCCACTTTTCACGGGTCAGTGCGCGTGACTTGGCGGAAAGCGCTTTGTCCTCAAACTCCTTGAGCTCGGGGATAATAAACCGCTCGGCGTTTTTCAGCGTTTGACGGCGGATGTAATCAGCCGGTGCTTGCTGGGCCTGGGAGCGGGGTAGCTCTATAAAGTAGCCGTGCACCCGGTTGTAACCCACCTTGAGGTTGGCAAGGCCAGTACGCTCACGCTCACGTAGCTCCAGTTGAACCAGGTAACTGCCAGCGTTTTCGGCCATACCGCGATGTTCGTCAAGCTCGGCATCATAGCCATCGGCAATCACACCGCCATCGCGGATCACCACCGGCGGGTTCTCGATCAACGCCCGGCTCAGCTGGTCGGCGATATCCGGATAGGGGCGAATATGCGGACGCAAATTATCCAGCGTACTGCCGCTTTCTACGCCACCTAACTGCTGCTCAAGTGCTGGCAACGTATTAAGGGCGTCTCTTAAGCGGGCCAGGTCGCGTGGGCGGGCGCTATAGAGCGCGACGCGGGCCAAAATACGCTCTACATCACCCACATCATTGAGTGTGTCGCGTAGCGTCATGTATGCAGCATCGAGGCTTAAAAGTGCCACCCCCGCCTGGCGACCCTGCACGGTTTCACGCTGGCGTAGGGGGCGATTCAACCAGCGCTTTAAAAGCCGCGACCCCATGGCGGTGGTGCAGGTGTCCAGTACGCTGGCAAGCGTGTTGTCCGTGCTACCGCCAAGGTTGATATCGATTTCTAAATTACGTCGGCTGGCAGCATCAATGACCACCGCATCATCACGGTTTTCAACGCTGAGTGCCGTTACGTGGGGCAAGCGCGAGCGCTGGGTATCTCGGGCATAGTCAATCAGTACCCCGGCGGCCACCAATGCGGTGGTAAGGTGGGCGCAGCCAAACCCACGCAGGTCCTGAACTTCAAATTGGTCGCACAGGCTGCGATTGGCGCTTTCCAAATCAAACAGCCACTCGCCCTGGCGACGCAAGCTGCGCTTCTGCGACCACACGTCGGGCAGCGTCAGGCTCTCAGGCACCAGTAGTTCGGCAGGTGAAAGGCGGGTCAGCTCGGCAAGCATTTCGGCTTCGCTCTCGACTTCCAGCACGCTAAAACGCCCGCTGGATAGCTCAAGCCACGCAAGCCCCCAGCGGTCGCTGCCGGGTGCCAACGCGACCAGCACGTTGTCGCGCCGGGCATCCAGGAGCGCCTCATCATGCAGTGTGCCGGGTGTTACGATGCGCACGACTTGCCGCTCAACCGGACCCTTGCTGGTTGCCGGGTCACCAATTTGCTCGCAAATGGCCACGGATTCACCGGTAGCCACCAAGCGGGCCAGGTAGCCTTCGGCGCTATGATAAGGAACGCCCGCCATCGGGATGGGTTTGCCACCGGATTGGCCACGCTGGGTAAGCGTGATATCCAACAGCGCAGCCACGCGCTTGGCATCATCAAAAAACAGCTCGTAGAAGTCCCCCATCCGGTAGAACAGAAGGACGTCAGGGTGTTCGCGTTTGATCTTTAAATACTGCGTGATCATGGGCGTATTGGGGGGGATGGCCTGTGACATGGGCGTCCTGATTGAGCGTGGCGTAAGCGCATTTCGCTTACGGCATGTTCATTAAATAAAAGCGTTAAATACGTTCTTTGAGCGATTTCGTTGAGAAAGCTAAACGCAGTATTCTACGCTGACTGATATCTTACATGAAGGAGCGACCATGACGCCCAGCATAACGAGCCTAAAAAATCTGGATTTGTCCCTGCTGGCGCAGCGGCTTGGAAAGCTTTGCCAGCAGCTGGATATAGAAGTGACCACGGCAGAGTCGTGTACCGGTGGTGGCATTGCCAGTGCGATCACCTCGGCTGCAGGTAGCTCGGCCTACTTCACAACGGGTTACGTGACGTATGCTAATGCGGCTAAAACGCGGCTGATCGGTGTCTCAGACGTTACACTACACACCCATGGCGCTGTCAGTGAAGCGGTGGTGAATGCCATGGTGGCCGGTGCCTGCCGTGATAGCGGCGCGCAGTTGGGCGTGGCGGTCAGTGGTGTGGCAGGCCCCGGGGGCGGCAGCGATGAAAAGCCGGTGGGTACGGTGTGGTTGGCTTGGGGCGATGTTAATCACCAGGAAGCCAAATGTTTTCATTTTCCCGGTGATCGCCAAGCGGTACGCGAGCAGGCCGTTCGCGAGGCGTTGGCAGGGCTGGTGGCGCGCCTGGATATGTTGGCTGAGGGTCAGGAAGAGAAATAATCGTTAAAAACCACGTTGAGGATTTGTTTAGCGACGAATTTTTGGCATAATACTGGTTAATTATACAGTCTGTGATGAGGGTGTTTGCATGGCTCAGGATGACAACCGTACGAAAGCGCTAAACGCCGCACTTAGCCAAATTGATCGGCAGTTCGGAAAAGGCACGGTAATGCGCTTGGGTGACGCGCCTCGCGTTGTGATGCCGTCAGTCTCCACTGGCTCGCTGGGGCTGGATATTGCGCTTGGCATTGGAGGATTACCCTTTGGCCGAGTAGTCGAAATCTTTGGCCCTGAATCCTCCGGTAAAACCACCCTGACGCTTTCCGTGATTGCTCAAGCACAGAAGCAGGGCAAGGTGTGTGCGTTTGTCGATGCCGAGCATGCGCTTGATCCAAGCTATGCGGAAAAACTGGGCGTTAACCTCGATGATTTGCTGGTTTCCCAGCCGGACACGGGTGAACAGGCGCTTGAAATCACCGATATGCTGGTGCGCTCAGGCGGCGTTGACGTGATTATTATCGACTCCGTGGCAGCGCTTACTCCGCGTGCGGAGATCGAAGGGGAAATGGGGGATACCCACGTAGGCCTGCAAGCACGTTTGATGTCTCAGGCGCTGCGTAAAATCACCGGTAATATTAAAAACGCCAACTGTTTAGTGGTCTTTATCAACCAGATTCGCATGAAAATCGGCGTGATGTTTGGTAGCCCGGAAACCACCACAGGCGGTAACGCACTGAAATTCTACTCCAGTGTCCGGTTGGATATTCGCCGCACCGGCTCGGTGAAATCGGGCGATGAAGTCACCGGTAACGAAACGCGCGTTAAAGTAGTTAAAAACAAGGTAGCTCCGCCGTTCCGTCAGGCCGAGTTCCAGATTCTTTACGGCAAGGGTATCTACCATGCCGGTGAGGTGGTCGACTTGGGTGTACAGTGCAATCTGGTCGACAAGGCGGGTGCCTGGTATAGCTATAAAGGCAGCAAAATCGGTCAGGGCAAGGCAAACGCGGCTCAGTACCTTGAAGAGCATCCGGCCATTATGGAGGAGATCGAAAGCCAGATCCGCGAACAGTTGCTTGCCAAGCCTGACCCCAAGAAAGAAGAGGCATCGGCTGCTGATGTTGCCGCCGATGCTGACGACGACCTGCTGTAACGCTTATGTTTGCTTCGTCACGTGATGCCACCCCACGCGACATCGCACTACAGCTGCTATCTCGGCGCGAGTACTCTCGCGCTGAGATAGCGCAAAAGCTAAAACAAAAAGCCGTTGCTACTGCTGACATTGAGGCGTGCCTGGATACCCTTGAAGAGCAGGGGCTTCAGTCAGACGTCCGCTTTGCTGAAAGCTTTATCCGTTCACGCATTATGCGCGGTCAGGGCGTGATACGGATTAAAGGCGAGCTGCATCAACGCGGCATCAGCCAGGAAATAGTGGCAGAAACCCTCGCTACCGTAGCAGAGAATGAAGGTGTCGATTGGTTTGAACTGGCCAGTGATACCTTATCGCGACGCTTTTCCTCCCCCGGTGAATCCCCCAAAGAGCGGGCCAAACGAGAGCGCTTTCTAGCGTCACGAGGCTTCGATTTTGAACAAATTCGTTACGCGCTCTCTTGCCTGTAAAGCCTTCTTTCATCACTATTGTGGGTTATCGTTTTCTGACGTCTTTAGCTCTTAGCCATTAACTGCCGCTTTAGTCGTTAGACAACTGCGCTATAATGGCGTTTTTGCGACCCCAGCGGGTAGCGGCGACAGCGCCCTGGGGCATCATGCTTTATTGTTACGGATACCCTATGAGAAGCGCAGAGATTAGACAGGCCTTTTTATCCTTTTTCGAAGAGCAAGGGCATACCATTGTGCCCACAAGCTCACTGGTGCCAGGTAACGACCCGACATTACTGTTTACCAACGCGGGCATGGTGCCGTTCAAAGATGTGTTTCTTGGCCGTGACCCACGCCCTTATGTGCGTGCCACCTCATCTCAGCGCTGCGTGCGTGCCGGTGGCAAGCATAACGACCTGGATAACGTTGGCTATACCGCACGCCACCATACGTTTTTTGAGATGCTGGGTAACTTCAGCTTTGGTGATTACTTCAAGCGGGACGCTATCCGCTTTGCGTGGACGTTTTTAACCGAAACGCTGGGTCTGCCTAAAGAGAAGCTGTGGGTCACCGTGCATATTAGCGATGATGAGGCCGAGCGCATCTGGAAAGATGAAATCGGCATCGACCCGGAACGCTTCTCCAGGCTGGATGAAGATAACTTCTGGCAAATGGGCGATACCGGCCCCTGCGGCCCCAGCTCAGAAGTTTTCTTTGATCACGGCCCTGACGTATGGGGTGGTCCTCCCGGTAGCGCTGACGAAGATGGCGACCGCTACATTGAGATCTGGAACCTGGTCTTTATGCAGTTTGATCGCGATGCCCAGGGCACGCTGAACCCGCTGCCCAAGCCCTCTATTGATACCGGTATGGGGCTTGAGCGGGTAGCGGCCGTTATGCAGGGCGTGCACTCCAACTACGAGATCGACCTGTTCCAGAATTTGCTCCAGGCGGCCGCCAAGGCGACCGGGCATGCCGATATGGCAACGCCTTCGCTACGCGTTATTGCGGACCATATTCGTTCGTGTGCATTTTTAATCGCCGACGGCGTGCTGCCTTCAAATGAAGGCCGTGGTTATGTGCTGCGGCGCATTATCCGCCGAGCGGTTCGCCATGGTCACAAGCTGGGCGCCACCAAGCCGTTCTTCTATACCCTGGTGGATGCACTGGATGCCGAGATGGGCGATGCCTATCCCGAACTGCGTGAGGCAAGCGCCCAAATTGCCCGTATATTGCTGAAAGAAGAGGAGCAGTTTGCGCGCACGCTGGACCACGGCATGGGCTTATTGAATACCGCGCTTGAGGAGCTTGATGGCAACGTGCTGTCGGGTGAAACCGTGTTCAAGCTGTATGACACGTACGGTTTCCCGTTTGACCTTACGGCGGACGTTTGCCGTGAGCGCGGTGTGACGTTGGATGAAGTTGGTTTCCAGCGCGAGCTTGACGCTCAGCGCGAGCGTGCCCGTGCGGCCAGCCAGTTTGGCGCCGACTACAGCGCCTCTATTGAGCTGGATGGCGAAACCCGGTTTACGGGATATGACCAGCTTGAAGATCAGTCCACGGTAACTGCTATTGTGGATAGCGAAGGCAACGCCCTTGTCGCGCTGGAGGCAGGCCAGAAAGGCACTGTCGTATTAGACCGTACCGCGTTTTATGGTGAATCGGGCGGCCAAGTGGGTGATACCGGCTACTTATACGTAGAGGGCGGCCGCTTCGAAGTTACCGATACACAAAAGCAGAACGGTCATCATCTGCACCAGGGCGTGATGATAGAAGGCACGTTGAACGTGGGAGCCAGCGTTCGTGGCGAGGTTGATGCCAGCTTGCGCTCTGCGACCATTCGCAACCACTCGGCCACTCACCTGCTGCACAAAGCCTTGCGCATGGTGTTGGGCGATCACGTGCAGCAGAAAGGCTCGCTGGTAAATGCTGAACGTCTGCGCTTCGATTTCAGCCACTTCGAGCCTCTGAGTGCTGATCAGTTGGCAGAGGTGGAGCGTCTGGTTAACGAGCAGATCCTTGCTAATGCGCCGACGTACGTTGAGCAGATGAGCCTGGAGCAAGCCAAGGCCAAAGGGGCTGCGGCGTTGTTTGAAGCCAAGTATGCGGAAAATGTTCGCGTATTGACGATCGGTGCTGACGGCTTTTCGATTGAACTGTGTGGCGGTACTCACGTTGCACGAAGTGGTGATATCGGCTGCTGCCATATCGTCAGTGAAGTAGGTATTGCCTCTGGCGTGCGGCGCATCGAAGCCATTACCGGCGAGAATGCGTTGGCCTATTTCCGCGAGCAGGAAGCGCGCGTGCAGCGGTTGGGCGATCGCCTGAAAACCAAGCCCGAGCAGGTGGAAGCCCGCGTTGAGTCATTGGTCGAGCGTAATCGCAGCCTGGAAAAAGAGCTTGAGCAGTTGAAGGCTAAGCTGGCAAGCGCTGCGGGTAGCGACATGCTGAGCCAAGCGCAGGAGATCGGCGGCGTTAAGCTGCTGGCGACTCAGTTGGAGGGAGTATCCGGTAAGGATCTGCGTGGCGTGCTCGACCAGCTTAAAAACAAGATTGGCTCTGGCGTTATTATCTTGGGCGTTGCCGATGAGGCGGCGGGCAAGGTCAGCCTGATTGCAGGCGTGACTCAAGACCTGACCGAGCGCGTTAAAGCCGGTGAGCTGGTTAACCATGTCGCCTCGCAAGTTGGCGGTAAAGGCGGTGGTCGTGCTGACATGGCGCAGGCGGGTGGCAGTCAGCCAGAAGCGCTGGCTGGCGCGTTAAGTAGCGTCCCCGCGTGGCTGGAGAACATACTTAGCTAATCACAAAGGCCGGTGGCAATTAACTGCAACCGGCCTTTTGCTAACTTAATATAATTACTTTCATCCCCCATTCCCGGACGAATAGGAAAAAACGGCATATGGCACTATACGTACAGAAGTTCGGTGGCACCTCGGTAGGTTCTGTTGACCGTATCAAAGCCGTGGCGGAAAAGGTCAAGGGCTTTCGTGACCAGGGCCACCAGGTCGTGGTCGTGGTCTCCGCCATGAGCGGAGAGACCAACCGGTTGACCGATATGGCCAATGCGCTTAATGATGACCCTGCCCCGCGTGAAATGGATATGCTGCTCTCGACCGGTGAGCAGGTAACGATTTCATTGCTCGCCATGGCGCTCCAGCAGGTTGGCGTTGCGGCCACTTCGCACACCGGTGCCCAGGTCGGTATTCATACTGACAATGCTTACACTAAAGCGCGTATTCAGCGCATTGAAACCGAAGACCTTAAGGCTGACCTCGACGCAGGCAAGGTCGTGGTTGTGGCTGGTTTTCAGGGCGTTGATGAAGACGGCAATATCACTACGCTAGGACGTGGTGGCTCGGACACTACCGGGGTAGCGCTTGCTGCGGCACTCGGCGCCGATGAGTGCCAGATCTATACTGACGTTGATGGGGTTTACACCACTGACCCCCGCGTATGCACCAAGGCACAGCGCCTGGAGTGCATTACGGTGGAAGAAATGCTGGAGCTTGCAAGCCTGGGCTCCAAAGTACTGCAAATTCGTGCGGTAGAGTTTGCGGGCAAGTACAACGTTCCCCTACGGGTACTGTCGAGCTTTGAAGATGGCCCCGGTACCCTAATTATTGCAGATGCTGACCAAGACGAGGACTCCATGGAAGAACCGCTGATTTCTGGTATCGCGTTTACCAAAAATGAAGCCAAGCTGACACTGCTGCACACGCCCGATGTACCAGGTGTTGCGTCGCGCATTCTTGGCCCTATCGCTGATGCCAACATTGAAGTCGATATGATCGTGCAGAACGTAGCACCGGCGGGTGACTACACCGACTTTACCTTCACCGTGGCGAAGGGCGACTACAAGACCACCAAGAAGCTGCTTGAAGAAACGGTTATTCCTGACCTGGGCGGTGGTGAGCTGCGTGGCGATGACAATATCGCCAAGGTATCCCTGGTCGGTGTTGGCATGCGCTCTCACGCCGGTGTTGCCTCGAAGATGTTCCGCGTTTTGGCTGATGAAAACGTCAATATCCGTATGGTTTCCACCTCTGAAATTAAAATCTCAGTGGTGATTGATGAAAAGCATATGGAACTTGCCGTTAACGCGTTACACAAGGCATTTGGCCTGGATAAGTCAGATATAGAATCTGAATAACATTTCTGCCTTAAACCTTCTACGCTGAGGAGGTACTCGCTACTTGCTGGTGGTGAGCTTTCTTTCAACGGGAGGTTTAGTTGTCATGGAGTCAGAGGCATTGGTTAGCGCGCCGCTATGCCGCATAATGGCTTAGTGGCGCCTCTGGTGGACACAACCCGTTGTATAAAACGTCTGAGAAGGAGATCAGCCATGCTCATCCTAACCCGCCGAGTTGGCGAAACATTGATGATAGGTGATGAAATCACCGTCACAGTGTTAGGTGTGAAAGGTAATCAAGTGCGTATCGGCGTCAATGCGCCGAAAGACGTGGCTGTACACCGTGAAGAGATCTATCAGCGCATCCAGCGCGAGCGTAGCAGTGAAGAAAGCGAAACAGAATAAATGGTCGCTTTTATCCGCCCAATACAGGGCGTATCAACGGTAAGATAAAGCTGGCGCGAAAAAAATCGGCATAGGACTAGACAGCAGTCGCTGAAATCGGTAACATTCGCGCCGTGCTGTTGAGGAGAGGTGGCCGAGTGGCTGAAGGCGCTCCCCTGCTAAGGGAGTATAGGGTTTATAGCCCTATCGAGGGTTCGAATCCCTCTCTCTCCGCCAGCCGCACATTAGAAGATGCGCCCGTAGCTCAGCTGGATAGAGTACCTGACTACGAATCAGGGGGTCGGAGGTTCGAATCCTCCCGGGCGCGCCATCTTCTAACCTGATGTAAGGCGGAAGCCTATAAGTATTTCATTACAAGTATTTAAGCATAAGCTCTTCATCATGTTTAGTAATGAGTATTTACATCACTAAAGCGCCCGTAGCTCAGCTGGATAGAGTACCTGACTACGAATCAGGGGGTCGGAGGTTCGAATCCTCCCGGGCGCGCCAGATTCTAAACCCGTTCTCTTTTATGAGAGCGGGTTTTCTGCTTTCTAGCCTGACCAAGGCGGCTCGCGCTTTGGTTTTGGATCGTTTTAAGCGCCCCGCATTGCGAGGGCGCTTTTTTTTGGTCAATGCTCTTGCTTAGTGGCAGCTGACAGCCGCCTCAGGGTGCGCTGTGTCGATGACCAGGCTTTTAAGCAGGGTATCAAGGTCTGTTAGGCGTTTAACGCGCTGAAAGTGCTGGTTGGCTTCTTCATTGCCCTGGCGCATCTGTGCGAGCCACTGCTTTACCAGTGAGACCACAACTCGGTCGGGTAGATGCTGCCGCTGAAGGTGCGCGTACTCCTTGATCACGCTGGCACGCATTGGCCATGTGGTTTCAGGCAGTCGTTCGCCGGTTCGCTGCCAGTGCCGGATACGTGGCGCAAGCCAGGGGTCTGCTAGCGCGCTACGGCCTAACATCACATCTCTGCAGCCTGACAGGGTGCGCGCTTTCCAGTACGCCTCCAGCGTCCATATATCGCCATTGGCAACCACGGGTATCGATACCTGCTGGCGCACTCGGCCGATCCACTCCCAGTGGGCCGGAGGGCGATAGCCTTCATCACGTGTGCGGCCGTGAACAACCAGACGAGTGGCACCGCCTGCCTGGGTCGCCTGGGCGCAGGCGACGGCTAAGCGCCGGTCTGAAAAGCCCAGGCGGATTTTAGCGGTGACCGGAATTTGACCCTCAAGTGCTTCGGAGACGGCCTTCACTGCCTGGTAGACGCGTTCAGGGCGGCGTAGTAACGAGGCGCCTCCATCATGCCGATTAACCAGCTTGGCCGGGCAGCCGAAATTCAAGTCCACGCTGACAGCGCCTAGCGCTAACGCCTGGCGAGTATTTTCAGCCAGCGCCTTAGGGTCAGAGCCAAGCAGTTGCAAATGCACGGGAATGCCGCTGGCGGTCGCAACAGGGCGGTTGGTAAGCTCAGGGCAGTGCTTGTAAAACACTCGGGGCGGGAGGCGCGTGTCGACCACGCGGACAAATTCGGTAACGGTCCAATCAAAGCCTGCCTCACGCGTTAATAAGTCGCGGGTGAGGGCGTCGATAACGCCCTCCATCGGGGCGAGGCCAATTTTTCCGTTTTGTAGTAAATTAACAACCATGACTTCCACTATGGCGCGATTGCGTTTTATGCTGGGTGTGGCAGGTTAGTGTATTACTTTGACGACGCCAAGTGGCTTTTAGAACCCTTTAAGCGTTAATTTATGCTCTACAACAAGAGAGACATTATGCAGAATGCAGAACTACTCCAGGAGGGGCTCGCAATTATGGGGCTTGGGATGGGCTTTGTTTTTGTTTTTCTTACTATTTTAGTCATTAGCGTTACGTTGATGTCAAAACTGTTGGGACGTTTTCAGCCGACGCCTGTGCCGACGTTGGCAGGTACAAAGCCTTCGTCTGCTCCTGCATTGAGTGGCGAGGACGAGGAAGTGACTGCAGTTATCAGTGCTGCGGTGCATCGTTACCGCTCATTAAAGCGTCACTAATCGGTAATTTTTTAGTCAGCCTATCCCCTTATTTGCCTTTATTTTGTTAGTTTTACTACATATCAATAATTTTAACGTGTGAGCTACTGCTATGAATGAGACAAAACGACCGCTGGGAATTACCGATGTGGTACTGCGTGATGCCCATCAATCACTGTTTGCGACCCGCTTGCGTCTGGACGATATGCTGCCCATCGCTGAAAAGCTGGATCGTGTTGGCTACTGGTCGCTAGAGACTTGGGGTGGCGCCACCTTTGATGCATGCATTCGTTATTTAGGCGAAGACCCATGGGAGCGCATCCGGGCATTAAAAGAGGCGATGCCCAATACGCCTCAAGCCATGCTGCTGCGTGGTCAAAACCTGTTGGGCTATCGCCACTATGCGGATGACGTAGTCGATAAGTTTGTCGAACGGGCCAAAACCAATGGCGTTGATGTATTCCGTGTGTTTGATGCCATGAATGACCCGCGCAACTTGGAGCGCGCGATTAAAGCGGTTCGTCAGGTGGATGGGCATGCGCAGGGCACCATTTCCTACACGGTAAGCCCGGTACATACCCTGGATAGCTGGGTCGATCTAGCGACCAATATTGCCGAAATGGGCGCAGACTCGCTGGCTATCAAGGATATGGCGGGGCTGTTAACGCCTTACACCGCATTTGAACTGGTAACGCGGCTGAAGAAAAATCTGTCTATTCCTGTTCACCTGCACTGCCATGCCACGACAGGACTTTCCACTTCCACCATTCTTAAGGCAGTCGAGGCCGGTATCGATAACGTCGATACCGCGATTTCGTCCATGTCGATGACGTATGGACATAGCCCCACAGAGTCCGTTGTTGCGATGCTCAAGGATACCGACCGTGATACCGGGCTGGACCTTGAGCTGTTGGAAGATATCGCGGGCTATTTCCGTGAAGTACGTAAAAAGTATGCTGCTTTTGAAGGTTCGTTACGCGGCATCGATTCGCGCATTCTGGTGGCCCAGGTGCCAGGCGGCATGCTGACCAATATGGAAAGTCAGCTGAAAGAGCAGGGTGCGGGCGACAAGCTGGACGATGTGCTTGGCGAAATTCCTCGCGTGCGTGAAGACCTGGGATTTATTCCGCTGGTGACGCCCACGTCGCAAATCGTCGGTACTCAAGCGGTAATGAACGTGATGATGGGCGAGCGTTACAAGTCCATTTCCAAAGAGGTGCAGGCGCTGCTGAAAGGCGAATACGGCGCGGCACCCGCCCCCTTTAATACCGAGCTTCAAGCCCGCGTGATGGAAGGCGGTCAGCCGATTACCTGTCGCCCGGCGGATAACCTTGCACCTGAAATGCAAAAGCTGGCGGCAGAGCTTAAAGAGAAAGCCGGCGCCGAGCAGGTACGCCTGGCAGAAGGCGACTGTGAAATAGACGATGTCTTGACCTACGCCTTGTTCCCGCAAATCGGTCTAAAGTTTCTTAAAAATCGTGATAACGCGGACGCTTTCGAACCTGCGCCCCAGGCGGCTGGTAGCGAGCCTGCCAAACCTCCGGTGGTTACTCAAGGCAGTGCGCCAGAGGCGGCACGTGGCCCTGAAACCTATACCGTAAAGCTCAATGGCAAAGCGTTTGTAGTGGAAGTTTCTGAAGGTGGCGATATTGGCCAGGTGCAAGAGCAGTCGCCTACGCCAGCGGCGAGCCCCGCCCCGGCAACCGCGGCGGCCAGCCGTGGTGAAGCCATAGAAGCACCGCTTGCTGGCAATATCTTCAAGGTGAATGTGCGCCCTGGCGACCAGGTAGTGGATGGGGACGTGGTCATCATTCTTGAAGCTATGAAAATGGAAACCGAAATTCGCGCCAGCAGTGCCGGCACGGTATCGAAAGTCAATGTTAGTGAAGGCGACAGCGTAGCTGTTGGCGACGTACTGATTGAGCTTTAAGGGCCTCGGGAATGGATAAGCTAGTCACGTTATGGGAGGGCTCGGGGCTTTATAACCTTGAGCTTGGCCAAGTGGTCATGATCGGGGTCGGGCTGCTGCTGCTCTATTTGGCGATCCATAAGAAATTTGAGCCGCTGCTGTTAGTGCCGATTGGTTTTGGGGGAATTCTTGCCAATATTCCCGAAGCTGGCCTTGCGATTTCAGCGCTGGACCAGGCCATTGAGGTTGGCAAGCCTGCCGTGCTTCAGCAGGTTGGGGCCGCGCTGGGCGTAATGCTGGATCCTTTGGCGGGTATTGATGCGTGGCGTGAAACGCTCAAAGTGGTTGCCCATGGTGAGGTAGCGCCAGAGCAGCTGCGTGCCGCTAAGGATATTGCGACAAGCGTCGGTTACAGCAATGGCATGCTGTATAACTTCTATTCAGTGGCCATTGCATCGGGTATCGCGCCGCTGTTGATCTTTATGGGCGTGGGCGCCATGACTGACTTTGGCCCGCTGCTTGCCAACCCTCGTACGCTGTTTCTAGGTGCTGCGGCCCAGTTTGGTATTTTCGCCACGCTGTTTGGTGCCGTTGTGCTGACCTCCATGGGCATCATGGACTTCTCGCTGAACCAGGCGGCAGCGATCGGGATTATCGGCGGCGCCGATGGGCCAACGTCTATCTATGTGTCCAGCGTGCTTGCTCCAGAGCTATTGGGTGCTATCGCGGTGGCGGCCTACGCGTACATGGCGCTGGTGCCGTTAATCCAGCCACCTATCATGCGGCTGTTAACCACTGAAAAAGAGCGTCAGATAAAAATGACGCAGCTGCGGCCCGTCTCCAGGCTGGAAAAAGTGATTTTTCCACTCATGCTGTTGATCCTGGTCGCGCTGTTTCTACCCGACGCAGCACCGCTTCTGGGGATGTTCTGCTTTGGTAATTTGATGCGCGAATGCGGCGTGGTAGAGCGGCTTTCGGATACCGCCCAGAATGCGCTGATCAACATCGTGACGATCGTTCTAGGGCTTTCTGTTGGCTCAAAGCTGATGGCGGAAAGCTTCTTGACGGTGGAAACCCTCGGGATTCTGGGGCTGGGCATCGTGGCCTTCGGGATCGGTACCGCCGCCGGGGTGTTAATGGCCAAGCTAATGAACCTAATGAGCCGTATGCCGATTAATCCGCTGATAGGTGCTGCCGGGGTATCCGCTGTGCCTATGGCGGCGCGTGTAGCTAATAAGGTCGGTCTGGAATCCAATCCGCATAACTTCTTGTTGATGCATGCGATGGGTCCAAACGTGGCAGGGGTAATTGGTTCTGCCGTGGCTGCCGGGGTAATGATTAAATATTTGGGATAAATAGACAGGATTGACGGGGAAGCAGAAGTGCCCCATGCACGGCTTACGGTTTACTCCGTAAGCCGTTTTTGGTTTAGGGGGCGGGTGCGTTTACCGGGGTAACGTCCAGCGTGCACTTTAGGCGATTTTCCAAGGGGGAAAGGTCGAACGTATGGTCGCGGGGCCAGCCAATGGTGAGCTGAACACCTTCGCCATCGTAGTTGACGTGTTCAATGGGGATGGTCTTTTCGTCGCACCAGGCGCGGGCGATCGCCTCGCTGGCAAAGGTAAGGCGTAGCGTGTAGGCGTCTCGCTCAATCACTTCACGCGTCGGTAAGGTTTCCAATGCATGGCTGATGGCTTGAGCGTAAGCCCGTGCCAGCCCGCCGGTGCCTAGTTTGGTGCCGCCAAAGTAGCGCGTCACGACACCGCCGATTTCACCCATTTGGCGGCCTTGAAGTACCTGGTACATTGGCCGACCGGCCGTGCCGCCAGGCTCGCCATCATCGGAAAAGCCAATCAGCGTTTGCTCCCCAGGCGGCCCAGCAATATAAGCCGTACAGTGATGGCTGGCATTGGGGTGAGCGGCTCTTGCCGCTTCAAGAAGTGCACTAAAAGCGGCCACATCTGGCGCATGGCATAGCCACGCCAGAAACTGGCTTTTTTCGACTTCTATCTCGGCGGTATGCCACTGCGAGGCAGCTAAATCAGGAACTTGATAACGCAATCAGTGCTCCATAAGGCCATAAGAATTGGCAGCAAGGTCGTTGGCACTATCCTGCGCCACACCCATTACCATTCCTAACACTTGAATATCACGATTGTGCAAAAAGAGATCCGGCGCTTGGGTATCGGCAGGCCATAAATGTACGCCAAAGCGACTGATCGAGAGCTGCTTCAACGCAACAGGTTGCTGATTGATGTGAGCGACGGCGGTTTCTTCGTGGGTATCGCATTGAAAACGCCGAATAATAATGACATCTCCATCAAGCAAGTTGCAATCACGCATTCGGTTGCCACGTATTTTTAGGGCGTAGGTATTGTGCCGCGTTCTGCGTGGTGCTGTTTTAAAGGCGCGTGCCGATTGAATGCCTTTAGGTGCGCAGGACGCGCTGCTCAATACGGTAGAACCGGCGTGAGTTGGTGCTGACATCGATATATTCATAGGAAATTCTCCAATGCAGCGCCCTTTCCCTAGGCGTTTAGTAGTGGCAAGCCAGTAGGCTGTTGGTATGTCTTTTCATACAGTGTTTTAGTATACAGCTGTTTTTGCATACAGTGGTAGTGCTGTTTTTATCCAGTGCCTTTGGCTATTCAAAATGCTGATACCGTCGGCACGCCTGGTGCATTCTCACGGCTGCTGCGATTGGCTGGAGATAACGTGGCTTTCCGTGTAGAGTTTTGGCCAACTATCAACCTGTTGGGAGACACCTTTGAGCCTGTGCCTGCAAGCACGACAACTAGCCTGCGAGCGTGATGGGCGCTGGCTATTTGAAGGGCTCGATCTCACGATTCGCAGCGGTGACATTGTTCGAATTGAAGGCCCCAATGGCAGCGGCAAGACCACGCTGTTAAAGCTGCTGGCAGGTCAACTGAGTGATTACCAAGGCGAGCTTTTCTGGAACGGCGCGCCACTTCGCAAGGTGCGTGAACATTATCTGGCTAACCTGCTGTATCTGGGACATTCGCCAGGCATCAAGGCCGGGCTTTCACCGCTTGAAAACCTGGCCTGGTACCAGGCGCTAAGCGGCGAGCGGGGTAATGAATCGCAGCGCCTGAGCGCTTTGGAGCAAGTAGGGCTTGGCGGTTTTGAGGACGTATTGGTCGGCCAGCTGTCGGCGGGTCAGCAGCGCCGTGTGGCGCTGGCCCGGTTAACGCTGACGCGCCGTCCGCTCTGGGTGCTTGACGAGCCGTTTTCCGCCATTGACCACCAAGGCGTAGCCGCGCTTGAAGCGCAGCTTTCAGCTCATGCTCAAGCCGGGGGGAGCATTCTGGTAACCACTCACCATGCGCTGGATGCTTCGCCCGCCGCTCGCTGTATTCAACTGGGGTAGACAATGACGCAGGGGCAGAAGGCGACCACTACACTACTTGAAACGCCGGTGCCGGGCGGGCTGTGGATCGCCTTTACCGCTACCCTGAAGCGTGATGTAACACTGATGTTCAGACGCCGCGGCGAGCTGTTCAATCCGCTGGTCTTCTTCGCGCTGGTGATAACGCTGTTCCCAATCGGCATTTCACCCGACCGCGCCGTACTTGCGCTGATCGCGCCAGGTCTTTTGTGGGTAGCGGCACTTCTGGCGGCGCTTTTGTCGCTGGATAGCCTGTTTCGCACCGATTATGACGACGGCAGCCTTGAGCAGATGCTGCTCGCGCCTCAGCCGCTAGCCGCGCTTAGCCTGGCCAAGGTGCTGGCCCACTGGTTGTTGACCGGGCTGCCGCTGGCACTGGTCGCGCCGCTTCTGGGTGTGATGCTGGCCCTGCCTCCGGGCAGCTACGCGGTGCTTGCGCTTTCGCTTTTACTGGGCAGTGCCAGTTTGAGCCTGCTTGGCGCGATTGGTGCGGCGTTGACCGTCGGTATCGCGCGAGGCGGTGTACTGCTGTCGCTGCTTATACTGCCGCTGTATATACCGGTGCTTATTTTTGGGGTCGGGGCGGTGCAGGCTGCTGTCATCGGTGAAGGTGTCGCGGTGCACCTGGCCATGCTCGGGGCCCTGCTGGCCGCGTCGCTACTGTTGGCTCCCTGGGCGATTGCCGCCTCGCTACGCATCAGTATCAACGGTTGAGGACAGAACACACCATGTGGACCTTTATTCATAAATGGGGCTCTCCCAAATCGTTTTATGCAATGAGTGCAAAGGTGCAGCCCTGGTGCTGGGCAGTCTCCCTGGTACTCATTGCGACCGGTACGGTATGGGGGTTAGCCTTTGCACCCACCGAGGTGAATCAGGGGCAGGGCGATAGCTTCAGGATCATTTATGTCCACGTGCCCGCCGCCTTTCTTGCCCAGTCGGTGTTTGTTTCGATGGCGGCAGCGAGCCTGGTCTTCATGGTATGGAAGATCAAGGTGGCGGATATGGCCGCGACAGTCATGGCGCCGTTTGGAGCGGTGATGGCGTTTGTGGCGCTTTTTTCCGGGGCGGTGTGGGGTGTCCCCACCTGGGGCACCTGGTGGATGTGGGACGCCCGACTGACCTCCATGCTGATTCTGTTGTTCCTGTTTCTGGGGGTGATCGCCCTGCGCAGCGCTTTTGCCCGTCGTGAGGGGGGGGCAAAAGCGGCTTCGGTACTGGCCATGGTTGGGGTCATCAATATTCCGATTATCAAGTACTCGGTGGACTGGTGGTTTACGCTCCACCAGTCGGCGACCTTTACGTTGACGTCGCGGCCCCTTATGCCCACGGAAATGTGGCTGCCGTTACTGATCATGGTGCTGGGCTTCTACTGTTTTTTTATCGCTCTCACACTGACGCGTACGCGGAGTGAAATCCTGCGTCGGGAAATTGATAAGCGTTGGGTCAGGGATTTGATCAGGGAGGCGCAGTAATGGCATTTACATCGTTTGGCGCGTTCTTGGCCATGGGCGGACACGGACCTTACGTGTGGGCGGCTTGGGGCGTTACGGCACTTTTGATGGTTGCCTGCATCATTCATGCTCGTTTTGAGCGCCGCCAACTGGCCAGTGCTGTAAAGCGCCGTGCCCGGCGTGGTGATAGCCATCCACCCCATCAAGCGAGACATGCTGATGACACCTAAACGTCGCCAGAAGCTAGTGATCATTCTCGGCGCGCTGGCGCTAGCCGCCGTGGCGGTAGGCCTCACGCTCTACGCCCTGCGCGCTAATATCAACCTGTTCTACAGTCCGGTGCAGATTGCCCAGGGGGACGCGCCCATCGAGCGGACAATCCGTGCAGGCGGTATGGTAAAGGAGGCCTCGGTGGTCCGTGACCCGCAAAGCCTGAACGTCGAGTTCCTGGTAACCGACTACGTGGACGAGCTTGCGGTGGCCTATAACGGCATCCTACCGGATCTGTTTCGCGAAGGGCAGGGCGTGGTAGTGGTAGGCAAACTGTCTACAGACGGGCGGTTTATCGCTGACAAGGTGCTTGCTCGCCACGATGAAAACTACATGCCGCCCGAAGTGTCGCAAGCGTTAGAAGAGGCAGGCTACTCGCCTGCTGATTATCAGGACCAACCGGTTGAAGCAGCCAGGCGTGAATAGGTTGAGCCAATGTCCTATACCCTAGAGTCCGTGTCATGCTGGAGTGCCGATGTTGGTAAAATTGATCCCTGAGCTTGGGCACTTCGCGTTAATTATTGCCCTGCTAATGGCAGTATTGCAGAGCGTAATGCCGTTAGCCGGGGCGGCCACGCGCAGGCCGCTTTGGATGGCATATGGTCATCCCATGGCCACGGGGCAGTTTCTGTTTATCGCAGTGGCTTATGTGTGCCTAACCGCCAGCTATGCGTTGGATGACTTCAGCGTGGCGAACGTCGCCAACAACTCCAACTCGCTGTTGCCCTGGTACTACAAGCTCAGTGCGGTGTGGGGCAACCATGAAGGGTCGGTGCTGTTGTGGAGCCTAATGCTGGCGGGCTGGGGGTATGCCGCTTCGCGCTTCTCAGGCGGCCTGCCTCGCGACATGGTAGCGCGGGTACAGGGTGTGATGGGCTTGATTAGCGTGGGATTTTTACTGTTTATCCTGCTGACGTCCAATCCCTTCGAGCGGCTTTTGCCCAATGTGCCTCACGATGGCGCGGACCTTAATCCGCTGCTTCAGGATATTGGCTTGATTGTTCACCCGCCGATGCTCTACATGGGCTATGTCGGGTTTTCCGTCGTGTTTGCCTTCGCCATTGCCGCGCTGCTGGGGGGGCGGTTGGATGCGGCCTGGACGCGCTGGGCGCGCCCCTGGACCAATATTGCCTGGGCCTTTTTGACGGTGGGTATTGCATTGGGCAGTTGGTGGGCCTACTACGAACTTGGCTGGGGAGGCTGGTGGTTCTGGGACCCGGTGGAAAACGCCTCGCTGCTGCCCTGGCTAACCGGCACCGCGCTGATCCATTCGTTGGCTGTCACCGAAAAGCGCGGGTCGTTTAAAAGCTGGACCGTACTGCTGGCCATTTCCACCTTTTCGCTATCGCTGCTGGGTACCTTTCTGGTGCGTTCTGGTGTGCTTACCTCGGTGCACGCGTTTGCCAATGACCCCTCACGCGGCTTGTTTATTCTGGTGCTGCTGACGATCACCGTGACGCTTTCTCTACTGATATTTGCGCTGCGCGCGCCCCGCGTGAGCCATCATGCGAGCTTCAACTGGCTATCACGAGATTCGCTACTGCTTATCAACAATATTCTATTGGTCATCATGACCGTGACCATTTTGCTGGGCACGCTCTATCCGCTGATTTTAGACTCGCTCAAGCTGGGTAAAATCAGCGTGGGCCCGCCGTACTTTAATGCGCTTTTTGTACCGCTGACGGTTGTGATGTGTCTCTTTATGGGGCTTGGTCCGGTCGCTCGCTGGAAGAGCATGTCGGCCAGTGAGCTGCGCCGTAAGCTGTGGCTTGCTGGCGTCGCTGCGCTGGTGCTGGGTATGGTGTTGCCGCTGATATACACCGGTGAATGGAACCTGTGGGCCTCATTGGGTATTGTGGCTGCGCTGTGGATCGTGCTGCCGATTGGGAAGGACATGTGGGATAAAACCCGCCACGGCTCTAGCCGCCTGGCGGGTTTGCGCAAGCTTTCCCTGGCATATTGGGGCATGGCGCTCGGGCATGTGGGCATTGCAGTGACGATTATTGGTGTGGCCGTGGTGTCCAACTATGCCTCTGAGCGCACGGTGCGTATGGCGCCGGGCACCGAGCTTGACGTCGCGGGCTATCAGTTCACGTTGACGGAGCTTAAAAGCCGCCGAGGCGCCAATTTTATGGCCGATACGGCCGTCATTCAGGTGCGCAATATCGAATCAGGGCGTGGTTTTATTATGCGCCCTGAGAAGCGCTTTTATCTGGCAACGGGTATGCCCATGACCCAGGTTGCGCTACGCCCCGGCCTGTTTCGGGATCTTTACGTTGCCATGGGTGAAGACCTGGAGGGTGGCAGTTGGGCCATGCGCATTCAATATAAGCCTTTCGTGCGCTGGCTTTGGCTGGGCGGTTTGTTGATGGCGTTAGGCGGCTTACTGGCGATAGCGGATAAGCGCTATCGCCGAACCAGAACGGCCGACCGTGCCGACATGGCCCGCTCGCCCAAAACGCAGGAAGCCGCGCTATGAGCCGTCGACTATGGCTGTTACTGCTACCGCTGGGTTTTCTTCTGGTGGCGCTGTTTTTATATCAGCGTTTGCAGCATGACCCGTCAGCGCGGGACTCTGCGCTGATGGCGCGTGCGTTTCCGTCATTTCAGGCCACCACGCTGCGCGACGAAGGCCGCCAAGTCGATCAAACGCTGCTCGAGGGGGAGATCTCACTGGTTAACGTATGGGGCGAATGGTGCCCGGCCTGCAAGCAGGAAATGCCCCAGCTTTTGGAACTGGCCGACCAGGGTATTCGTATGGTCGGGGTGAACTATCGTGATACCCGCGAAAAAGGAAGGCACTTTTTAAACGAGTTTGGCGACCCGTTTGAAGTGAATATCTTTGATCCTGACGGCAGCCTGGGTTTTGACCTTGGCGTTTATGGCGCGCCTGAAACGTTTCTGGTTGATGCCGAAGGGATTATTCGCTATCACCATAAAGGCGATATCTCGCCTCAGGATGTGGCCGAGCGTATTTTGCCGGAGGTCGCCAAATGGCGTTAATACGTACCCTGGCCGTGCTCTTCCTGCTGCTGTTGTCGACAAGCGTCGTGGCGGAGGGAATCGAGCTGCGTGAGTTTGACGACTCGGTGCTGGCGCAGCGTTATCACGCATTAACCGCGTCCATGCGCTGCCCGCTGTGTGAAAACCAGGCCATCAATGATTCGAACTCGCCTATCTCCGCCGATATGCGCGAACGGGTGTATCAAATGCTGCAGGATGGGCGCTCCGATAGCGAAGTGATCAATCACATGGTCGAGCGCTTTGGTGACTATGTTCTCTATAATCCGCGCCTGGAGAGCCGCACCTATCTTCTGTGGGGGCTACCCATCGGGTTAGGCGTCGGGGGTGTTTTGATCGTGCTGCTGATTGTACGCGCACGGCGCCATGCGTCTGCCAAGGCACTAAGTGCTGAAGAGCGCGCTCGGCTGGATGCGCTGATTCAGCGCAGGAGATCCTCATGACACTTTTATGGGTCGCCATGGCGATTGTTATGTTGCCAGCGATTGTCTTGCTACTTTCCCCGCTGCGTAAGGCGCATGCGCTTTATGACCAGCAACGTGCATATGAAGCCAACGACACTTCGGCCGAGCAGAACGTGGCCATTTTTCAGCGTCGGCTTGCCTCGTTAGAGGCGGCTCATGCGCGTGGCGATGTTAGTACCGCGCAGTTTGAAGAAGGAACGCTGGAACTTGAGCGTAGCCTTCTGGAAGATACTGCCACGCTGGCCGTACGACCGCTACAATCGCCCCTTACCGGGCGTTTAGCTGTGCCATTGATTGCCTTGAGTGTGGTGGCCATCAGTCTTTTTTGGTACCTGGAAGAGGGGGCCGAGGGTGATCTTGCCCTGTATGGCGTTCAACAGGAATTACTCAACGACCCTAGTGCTACTCCAGACACGTATATTCGTCGTATGGAAGAGCAGGCCGCGCTTCAGCCGAGCAATGCCAACGTGTGGGCCTCGCTGTTTCCGCTGTATCGCGATACCGGCCAGGAAGATAACGCCATCGATGCGCTGGAACGGCTCATCGCGCTGGAAGGCCGGCTTCCTGCACTGCTTGCCCAGCTTGCGCAAATTCGCTTCTTTATGGCGGGGCGTGAGCTGACCCCGGATGTGCAGCGTTTGGTGAATGAAACGCTGGCTCAGGACCCACGCCAACCAACGGTGCTCGGTCTGTTAGGCATTCACGCGTTTGATAACGGCGATTACGAGGGCGCAATGGACCGCTGGCGGCGCGCACTGGCAACGGTCAACGATCCGAACACGGCCGACTCGCTACGTGAAGGTATCCGCGCGGCCCAGGAGCGCCTGGCCGATACATCCGAAACAGCGGCGGCTGATGAGCCCTGAGCTAATCACCGCTGCCGAAGTCGTTATGAATCATGTATTTTGAATACGTCTCATGTTTATAAATAATTTTTTGTAGGATTGGCATGCGCTTAACCTCTATCCGCCTTGTTGGATTCAAGTCGTTTGTCGATCCGGTCACGGTGCCCTTCGACGGTAATATGACCGCGATTGTCGGCCCCAATGGCTGTGGCAAGTCCAATATTATCGACGCCGTGCGCTGGGTGATGGGCGAGTCTTCCGCTAAAACCCTGCGTGGCGAGTCCATGGCCGACGTTATCTTTAATGGCTCGACCGGGCGCAAACCGGTGGGCCAGGCGTCTATTGAGCTCAAGTTCGACAATCGCGATGGCACCATGGGTGGCGTGTATGCCCAATACGCGGAGATCGTGGTCAAACGGTTAGTGACTCGTGACGGCCAGTCCAACTACTTCTTCAATGGCCAAAAGTGCCGTCGACGGGATATCGCCGACCTGTTTATGGGCACCGGGCTTGGCCCGCGCTCCTACGCGATTATCGGCCAGGGCATGATCTCGCGATTGATTGAAGCTCGCCCCGATGACTTGCGCTCAACGCTTGAAGAAGCCGCGGGCATTTCCAAATACAAGGAGCGCCGCCGCGAAACCGAAAATCGTATGCGGCGCACCCAGGAAAACCTTGAGCGTTTGGACGATATTCGCGAGGAGCTGGATAAACAGCTTGAGCGCTTAAAGCGCCAGGCCGAGGCGGCCAAACGCTATCAGGAGTTAAAGCAGCAGGAGTACCGGCTTAAAGGCGAGCTGGCACTGCTACGCGGGCGCACTTTGCGGGCAGAGCAGTCGCAGCAGGAGAGCCGGGTTCGTGAGCTGGAAATCTCAGTTGAAAAAGATGTGTTTGGCGTACGCCAGTGCGAAACCCGCCTGGAGCAAGCTCGTGAGCAGCACGATGAGCTGGCCGAGGTACTGGAGCGCCACCAGCAGCAGTTTTTTGAAACCACCACGCGCATTGCACGGCTGGAGCAGGATCAGGCTCACCGGCGTAGCCGTGAGTCCCAGCTAGCCAACGATATTGCCACTGCACGGCGCGAGCTGGATGAGCAACGCCTGGTGAGCGAAGGCGACCGAGAGCGCCTTGCGGCCATCGACGAACGCTTTGAGGATCTGGCGCCCGAACACGAAGTGCTGGAAGAGCAGCTGGACGCCCTGGAACAGGCCTTGGCCGATGCTACCCCCGCCATGGAAGCCGCCGAGCAGCAGTGGTCGGACGCCGAAAATCGCTGGCGCGATGCCAGCCGCGAAGCCGACCGCAGCCAGGACCAGCTACGCGATTTAGAGCAGCGTATTCAACGCTTACAGGCAGAGAGCCAGCGGCGGCGCCAGCAGCGCGGCGATTTGGCGGACTTGAGCGCGCTACGCGAAGAGCACGCTCAGTTCCAGGCACAGTTGGAAGAAGCTGAAGAGCGTTCCGAAGCCTTCACCCAAACGCGTGAACAGTGGCAGCAGCAGTACAGCGATGCCAAACAGCGTTATCAACAGGCAACGCTTACCCGTGATGATAAACGCGCTGAATTGAGCCAGCGCCAGGGTGAGCTGGCCTCGCTGCAAACCTTGATGGATGCCGCGCTGGCCGACCATGACCCGGACATGGAAGCAACCCTGGCAACCCACGGGCTAAGTAATGCCCCTCGCCTGGGGGAAACCCTCAGCGTGACACCCGGTTGGGAGACGGTCATTTCCTGGCTGTTGGCGCCCTGGTTGAATGCTCGCCTGGTCGCAAGCCACCAGCTTGCCGCACTGCCGCAGGCGCTGGCTACCGACTGGTGTTTGATTGATGAGCAAGCGCCCGCCGCTTCAACCCAGGGCCAGCGGCTGGATTCACTGGTAAGCGGCGCTGGTGCGATAGGTGCATGGTTAGCAAGTATTCACTACGTTGAGTCCGGCGCCGAGGCTGAGCAGCTTGCGCCCGGCCTTGCAGCGGGAGAAAGCGTTGTTAGCCGTGACGGCGTTTGGCGGGGGCGCGGCTGGCTGCATCAGCAGGCCAATGGCGAAGGCGTTGATGCCTTACTGGTAACGCGGCGCCGTTTCAAGGAGCTGGACGCCCTGCGCGAGCAGGATGAAGAAGCGCTGGCGCTGGCTGAAGAACAGTGCGAAACGACCAGTGAGACTATTGAAGCCCTGGAGCTTTCCCGTGAACAGCAGGCTGAGCAGGAGCGTGGCCATGCTGCAAGCGTTCAGCAGTTGGCCATTAAAGAGCGTAGCGCTGCCCAAAAGCTGGAGCATTTGGAGAGCCGGGCCACCGAGCTTGATGCGGAGCTTGGGCAACTGCAAGAGGATGAGGCAGCGTTAACGCTTACCCTGGAGGAGCAGCGTGCCCGCTGGCACGTGGCGATGGAAACGCTGGAAACCACTGCACAAGCACGCGAAGAGGCCAGCGAGCAGCGTGGCCGCCAGCGCGAACAGCGCGACCAGCTGACTCAGCAACACGGCCCGTTAAAAGCACAGCAGCAGACGTTGGCATTAGAGCGTGAACGGTTAACCGCTGAGCGGAGTAGTTTGCGCGCCCAGCAGACGCGCTCCAGCGAAAGCGAAGAGCGCTTGACGCTACGCATAGCAGAGCTAGAAGAGTCACGGGAAACGCTACTTGAGCCGGACGAGTTGGCCGGTGAAGAGCTTGAAGAGCTACTACATCAGCGTGAGCAGCAGGAGCGCCGCCTTAACGAAACGCGCCAGCAGGCCCAGTCGCTGACAGAACAGCTGCGCAATGATGAGCTGGCCCGCCAGCAGCACGAACGCAATCTTGAACAGAGCCGCGAGCAGCTTCAGCAGCGGCGTATGGATGTTCAGGCGCTGGCGCTAAAAGCGGCCACGCAAGATGAGCAACTGGCCGAACTGGGGCATGACGCCGATGCCCTGGCCGAGAACCTGCCAAGCGATGCCAGTGAGCAGGTTTGGCAGGAGCGTTTGGAAAGCACTGGCGAGAAGATACGCCGCCTGGGCGCCATTAATCTGGCAGCGATTGAGGAGTACGACCAGCAGGCCGAGCGACGCAACTATTTGGAAGCCCAGCACGCCGAACTGACCGAAGCGCTGGAAACCCTGGAGCGAGCGATCAAGCGTATCGACCAGGAAACGCGGGTACGTTTCAAGGAAACGTTTGATCAAGTGAATAGCGGTTTGCAGGAGCTCTTTCCCCGCGTGTTTGGCGGTGGGGCGGCCTGGCTAACGCTTACCGGTGATGATCTTCTGGAAACCGGGGTGGCGATCATGGCGCGTCCGCCGGGTAAGAAGAACAGCACGATTCATCTGCTCTCCGGTGGGGAAAAAGCACTGACTGCGCTTTCGTTGGTGTTCTCGATCTTCCAGCTCAACCCTGCGCCGTTCTGTATGCTCGATGAAGTTGACGCGCCGCTGGATGATGCCAACGTGGGTCGATATGCCAAGCTCGTAAAAGAGATGTCGGAAAACGTTCAGTTCATCTATATCACCCACAACAAGATTGCCATGGAAGCCGCCGAGCGCCTGATGGGGGTGACCATGCAGGAACCCGGCGTGTCGCGCCTGGTATCGGTGGGGATTGATGAAGCCGCCGCGTTGGTGGATTAGGCGAATTAAGGCAGAATTTTCTTAGCCTTCGCCTAGCTCACGCATCACTGCATACAGCCTGGATTTGGCTTCAAAGCCTACGCCTGGAAGATCGGGCAGGCCGACGTAGCCATTTTCAACCTGAATGCCGTCAGCGAAGCCACCAAACGGCTGGAAGACATCCGGATAGGATTCGTTGCCGCCCAGGTGCAAGCCTGCGGCGATATTCAGTGACATTTGGTGGCCGCCGTGGGGTACGACGCGGCGCGATGACCAGCCAAGCTCATCCATCACGTTCAGCGTGCGCATGTACTCCACCAGCCCATAAGAGAGGGCGCAGTCGAACTGCACGAAATCGCGATCGGCACGCATGCCGCCATGGCGTAGCAGGTTACGGGCGTCCTGGTGCGAGAACAGGTTTTCGCCGGTCGCCATGGGTAATTCATAGTGGTTGACAAGCTCCGCCTGAAGCGCGTAATCCAGCGGGTCACCGGCTTCTTCGTACCAGAAGAGGTTATAAGGCTTCAGCGCTTCGGCGTAAGCGATTGCCGTTTTCAGGTCAAAGCGCCCATTGGCATCTACCGCCAGGCGGCTGCCATCGCCAACGACTTCAAGCACGGCTTCGATACGCCGAATATCTTCTTCAAGCGGGGCGCCGCCAATCTTCATTTTTACCACGTTGTAGCCACGCGCCAGGTAGCTACGCATTTCGTCCTGCAGCCTGGTGTGGTCTTTACCAGGGTAATAGTAGCCACCAGCCGCATATACCCAGACCTTATCGTCGGCCTGGCCGTTTCGATAACGCTCGGCAAGCAACTGGTAGAGCGGTTTGCCCTCAATTTTGGCGACTGCATCCCAAATTGCCATGTCGATCGTGCCTACCGCGACCGAGCGCTCACCGTGCCCGCCGGGCTTTTCGTTTTTCATCAGGGTGTTCCAGATAGCAAACGGGTCCAGGTTGTCGCGGGCGTGATCAATGAGCGTGTCGGGGTTGGCCTCGGTGATTCTATCCAGAAAGCGGTCCCGCATGAGCGCTCCCTGGCCATAGCGCCCGTTGGAGTTAAAACCGTAGCCAATCACGGGTTTACCGTCGCGTATCACATCAGTGATGACGGCCACGACCGAACAGGTCATTTTGGAAAAATCGATATAAGCGTTGGCAATCGGGGAGGCAATCGAAACGGTTTTCTCGCGAATATCCACAATACGCATGGCAAGCTCCTTGGTGGTTAAGTGCTTAACCCTATGCGTGACAAGGGGGGCTGCCCAATGCTATTACTAGGTGCTCCCATGCTGAAACGGCATTGCCCCATGGAACTCGTCTGGTTAGAAGACTTTACCGCCCTTGCCGAGCACGGCAGTTTTGTACGTGCTGCAAACTCCCGACATATTACCCAGCCCGCGTTCAGCCGACGGATCCGCGCGTTTGAACAGTGGATGGGCGTTAGCCTGTTTATTCGCACCCCACAGGGCACCACGCTCACCGACGCCGGTAAACACATACAGGCCAGTGCGTTTGACGCAATTGGCCGACTGTACCGCTTGCGGGCTGAAGCACAGCAAATTGCCGGGGAAGCGACCCGAACGTTGCAGTTTGCAGCGACGCACTCGCTGTCATTTACGTTCTTCCCCCGTTGGATAAGAGCCCTGGAGCAGGGAGCGCCCATGGAGGCCGTGCGCCTTCACTCGGATACAATGTCCACGTGTGAGCAGTTGTTGTTACAAGGTGACTGCCAGTTCTTGTTAAGCCATCGGCATTGCGCTGTTCCCTCACGGTTATCGCCTGACCAGTTTGAGAGTATAAAGGTGGGCGAGGATTCGCTGATTCCACTGGTGGGAAAAGAATTAAGCAGTTCTCAGTGCCTGGAAGTGTTGCCTTACCTGGGATATACCGATGCTTCGGGATTAGGCCGTGTTGTTAACCACTGGCTTAATGAAAATGCCACTTCTCTTATAAGTGCACCTCGCTTTACCAGCCACTTGGCTGCGGTGTTGATGTCCATGGTGTTGGAAAATAAAGGCCTGGCATGGATACCTAAAAGCCTTTCAGAACAAGAGATTAGCGATGGAAGGTTGGTGCGTGCATTAGATGATTCGTGGGACATCCCGTTAGAAATACACCTGACCCGACCACGTGTATTAGCCAGCCACTTTGCGAACGCATTCTGGCAAAAGCTGTCCAACGGTTAAGCAAATAACTGCTACAACTGTTAACAAATTGAGTAGAAATAATAAAAAAATGTGTAAAAACGCTCAACTTATCTATATTGATCATTATAAAATTGTGGTTAATGCTATGGTAGGTTTACCTTGAACTAGTGTGGCTGAGCTGGATTAAAGCCTTTTGCTGTTTTTATATACAGTAGTGGCAGGTTGGTTGTTAAGCTCGCTTCGCTTTAAGGATTAAGTAAACATTAAGTAAGATAGATTCAGTACATATACACTAGGATTAAAGAGCAGATTCACGACCTGAATAATAGCAACTGAGTCTGATCACGATGAACGTCAATATTGCTTAGAAAACGTCAGGAACTGTACTTAGGAACTGTGCTTAGGAACCGTGCCATAATGTAGAAATCGCTAAAAAATGGCTCTATTTATAGTAACCGCGCTATGCTAGTGGTATTTATTTACCACCTGAAAGGTTTTCACTCAGGTATGGCGCTTTAGTAACCGGTTAAATGACCCATGGAATGTTCGACATGGAACTAAGAGAATGGTTAATCATTTTAGGACTGGCGTTGGTGTCGCTCATCGTAGTCGACGGTGTGCGACGACTCCAACGCCAGCGGCGCGTCCCTCGTCTGGACCAGGCGGTTAAGGACCTTCCCGAGGCGAAGCTAACCGAGCTGGATGATGAGGCTAAAGAAGCCGAAATTAGCTGGGAGCTTCCGAACGGTGGCGCACGTGTCGTTAAACCTGCGGACTATAGTGGGGTCGGCGCGAAACCCAAGTTGGAACGTCAAGACCATCCAGGGCCTTCCAGAGTGCTATCCGAATTTAGGCGCTCCTTTGCCAATGCGGTCCCTAAGCGTAAAGCGACTACTCCGCCAGTGGATACAGCAGCATCTGCACAGCCTCAGCGCCAGGCCGCTGCGCCTAAAGCACACCCGGCTGACATTGATCGTCGAGAGCCAAGCATCTTCCCGAATAGCGACGCTCCAGCGGACGTGAGCCAGGTTGAACCCCAGCCAACGGCACAAGCCAATCCTGTTAACACTCAGTCGGTAGACAAAACAGCGTCAGAAGCGCATGCGCCTATTGCCGAGCAAGTGCCAACCCAAAGCAAGCCACACACTGGAGAGCCGTCTATCTCCCTATCTACTGCCAACGAAGAGTCCGTTGCTGCGAAAGAAGAGTCAGTCGCGGTGAATGAATCCGTCGCGGTGAATAAGGAGAGCCCCGCTGAGCCGGTCCTCGCTGTTGAAACAGACGCCGATCCTGTGTTGCGTGCAGAGCCAGAAGATGCCGCTTCGGCCAGGGCGCCCAAGCGTCGTCAACTGCGTGAAGATACGGCCGGCGAGTATGACGAGCTGGATGATGATGCCGTTGATGAGTATCGGCTGGTTGATTTTGAGGGTATGGGCCGCTCGCTTAAACGTCGCCTGATACAGCGTCGCCAAGAAAAAGCCCGTAAGAAAGCTGAAAAGGCCAAGCGTGCTGAAGCCGCCGCCAAGCTGAAAGCAGAGCGCAAAGCGCTTGAAGCCGAGCAGCGCCGTGAAGCAAAAGAAGCTGCCGAGGCAGAAAAAGCCCGCATTGCCCAGGAGCAGGCCGAAGCTCGCGAAGCCGCCGAAATTGCTGCGGAAGCGCAACGGGCCGCTGCACGCCATGACGAGTCTGAACCTGCTTATGCGCATGAAACATCAGCGGATCAGTACGATGACTATGAAGCCTACGATGAAGCGCCGGTGCGTGGCTCGCGTGATAATGTCGTACGTGCTCACCCAACGCTTGAAAAAGCGTTGCGTCATGATGTGCCGGGTGAACATGCCAAAGAAACATTGACCAATGCCGATGAGGTGGTGGTTATCAGCGTGCTCTCCCGGGACCCGGAAGGCTTCGATGGCAGCAAGTTGCTGGATCTCATTATGGCGTGCGGCCTACGCTACAGCCGTGCCATGGGTGTGTTCCACCGCTTTGAAACAGAAAGTGACGACAGCGAACTTCAGTTCTCAATGATTAACGTTGTTAAACCCGGCACATTCCCTATTGAAGAGATGGGTGAGTTTGTAACGCCAGGGATCACCTTCCTGATGCCCTTGCCGGGAGCGGTCGACAGCTCTGCAGCCTTTGAAGCCATGGTGGAAACCGCTATGGTCGTGGTTCGCCATATGAGTGGCGAGCTGAAGGATGAAAATCGCAGCGTCATGACGGCTCAAACCATTGAGTTTGCCCGCCAGCGGGTGCATGATTTTGAACGCCGCCACCGCTTGCATCGCCACATGCAAGCCCACTAAGTAGCGCTTGCTGTTAAACACCCGCCTTCTTGCAGAAGGCGGGTGTTTTTGTTCCAGGATGTGTCTTTTTTGTGATTGATTTTAGCCCGTACGATGGAAACCAACGTTAATGAGTCAGCCTGACCCCCAAGTGCTGGAAGCAGTCACCCAGCTGCGCGCCGAGCTTGATGAAGCCAACTACCGTTACTACGTATTGGATGAGCCAACGTTATCGGACGCTGACTATGACCGGAGACTGCAACGCTTAAAGCAGCTGGAAGCTGAAAACCCAACGCTCGTCTCTCCGGATTCACCGACTCAGCGCGTGGGTGCGGCCCCTGCTGATGGCTTTCCTTCGGTCGCCCACGCCATCCCCATGCTCTCGCTGGATAACGCGTTTAGCGGCGACGACATCGTGGCCTTTGCTGAGCGCGTCGCAGAGCGCTTGGAGTGCGCAGCAGATGACGTTGAGTTTACCTGTGAACCGAAGCTTGATGGCGCTGCGGTATCGCTGGTGTATGAGCAGGGCGTGCTGGTGAGTGGCGCCACCCGTGGCGATGGCCGCACCGGGGAAGGCATTACCTCTAACCTGCGTACGCTGCGCTCGGTGCCTTTAAAGCTAATGGGCAAGCAGATCCCTGAGCTTTTGGAAGTGCGCGGTGAAGTCATCATGCGCCACCAGGGGTTTGAAGCGCTTAACGAGCGTGCACGCGAGGAGGGCAGTAAGGTATTTGCCAACCCGCGTAACGCCGCTGCCGGTAGTTTACGTCAGTTGAACCCCGAGATTACTGCTACCCGCCCGTTGGAGTTTCATGCCTATCAGGCGGCGCGTCTGGAACCGGACATGGGCGACACCACGCATAGCGCACTAATGGATCGACTGGTAACGCTGGGCTTTCGCGCCAGCGCGGAGTTAAAAGTGCTGACCGGCCCGCAGGCGGTCGTTGAGTATTGCGAGCAGTTGGGTGAGAAGCGCGACCAGTTGGGCTACGACATCGACGGCGTGGTGATCAAGGTGAATGCACTGCGCTATCAGCGTGAGCTTGGGTTTGTGGCTCGCGCACCCCGCTGGGCAACGGCGTTTAAGTACCCCGCTCAGGAAGAGATCACCACGCTGAATGACGTTGAGTTTCAGGTAGGCCGTACGGGTGCCATCACACCAGTGGCAAGGCTTGAACCCGTTAGCGTTGCAGGCGTTACCGTTTCCAACGCGACGCTGCACAACGCCGATGAAATCACCCGCCTGGATGTCATGATTGGCGATACGGTGGCTATTCGCCGCGCAGGCGATGTGATCCCCCAAGTGGTCCGGGTCGATAAGGAAAAACGCCCAATAGACGCGCAGCCGATTGTGTTCCCCGAGCACTGCCCGGTGTGCGGTTCGGATATCGAACGCGTGGCAGGCGAAGCGGTAGCGCGTTGCTCGGGTGGGCTTTTCTGCGCTGCCCAGCGTAAAGAAGCGCTCAAACACTTCTCCAGCCGCAAGGCCCTGGATGTAGATGGCCTGGGCGTCAAACTGATCGACCAACTGGTAGAGCTGGATTGGGTGAAAACACCTGCCGACCTGTTTCACCTGACGGTTGAGCAATGGCAGAGCTTGCCGCGTATGGGCGAAAAATCGTCCATTAATCTGGTCAACGCGCTGGATAAAGCTCGTCATACGACGCTCGCTCGGTTTATCTACGCATTGGGTATTCGCGAGGTGGGTGAGGCCACCGCTGCCAATCTGGCGAGCCATTTTGGAACGTTGCAAGCGCTTCAAGCAGCCGAACAGGCAGCGCTTGAGGCGGTCAACGATGTTGGCCCCATTGTGGCGGCCCACGTACACACCTTTTTCCGCCAGCCCCATAACCAGGAGACCCTTGCTGCCTTGATTGAGGCAGGCGTCACCTGGCAGGAAGCCGACGTTACCCAAGGCCCTACACCGCTAGAAGGCCAAACCTGGGTGCTGACGGGCGCCATGGAAAGCATGACCCGTGACGAGGGCAAGGCTCGGCTACAGGCGCTTGGCGCCAAAGTAGCGGGTAGCGTTTCGAAAAAGACCACGGCGCTGGTCGCCGGTGAAGCGGCCGGTAGTAAGTTAACCAAAGCGGAACAGCTGGGCGTAGAGGTTGTGGATGAAGCCACCTTTATTGAGCGCCTTGCGCAGTGGGAGCAGAGCGAATGAGCCGTTTCATTGAAGTACCCGCCCGCATGTTGCCGCCGGAAACCCTTGATGCGTTGCTGGAGGCGTTTGTTACCCGGCAGGGTTATGACACCACCGATACCGGCACGGGGATGAAAGGGTGGGTCGACGAGCTGAAACAGCAGTTGGCGCGCAGTGAACTGATTATTGCCCATGACCTCAAGCTTGAAATGACCGAAGTAATGACCTTGGCGCAGTGGCGTTCCTTCGGTCGTGATCTGGCAGATGATGAGGAAGAGGGTGACTACTGACCGCGAATAATCGCGCTGATAATACGTCGCCCAGGATGAAGGTGGTCGACCAACTGAGCCTCAAGCGGCATGGGGTCATCAAGCAGTCGGGAGGCAATAAGCTCGGCGCATAACGGCGCACTGGAAAGCCCGCGGGAGCCGTGGGCGGTAGATATCCACAACCCTAGGTAGTGCTCACCCGGGGCGTTTGGCACTCGCGAGGCGTCTTTGGCCAGCACGGCATAGGCTGTCTGCCAGGCCGAGGCGTTGGGGACTGGGCCTGCATAGGGCGTTTTATCAGGGCTTGCCGCGCGTACCGCCGCACGTCCTTCAAGCGCCTGTGGAGTCAGGTGGGTGCCTGCGCTTTCAAGTTCTGCCACCAGCGCTGGAAGCGTTTGGCGAAGCTCATCAATATTGCGCTGGTGGTCGGTATCGGTCACGTCGGTAGAAGCATTGTTGGGCACGAAGCTTGCCCCAAAGGTAAGCACCCCTTCAATGGCGGGCGACACATAGCCACCGGCGCATACCACCCGCTCAGGGCCTTTTACGCCGGCGGGCAGCCTCACTTCACTGACCTGGCCGCGCACCTGTTGGAGCGGCAGGCTGGCCGTCTGAGCATACGTATTGGCGTAGTGAGCGCTTGCAATCACCACCTGGTCTGCACTTATCGTATTTCCATCAGCAAGTGCGAGCTGCCAGCGGTCATTTTCACGCGTAAGGGACGTAACATCGCCCTGTCTCAGCGTGATATTAGGCGTTTGGAGTAAGTGCTCACATAGCGCTTTGGGTCGCACCCAGCCTGCGTGTGGATAAAACAGGGCGTGTTCGGCTTCAATGGCCACACCGGCTTTCTCACTCAACCCTTGGGTAAGCGGCGACACCACGCTTTCGGGAAGCGCATGCTGCTCGCTAAAGCGCTGCTGGCGCTTGGTCTCTTTCGCGTTGGTGGCCAGTTGCACGACGCCGCAGGGCTGCCAAAGCGTTGGAACCTTGAGCTGATTAAGCCAGCGCTGGCTGTATAAAAGGCCGGAGAGATAAAACCGGCTTTGGTGGTTGGTGTCGGCCGCAAGCTTCACATAAAGCGCCCCCTGGCGATTACCCGAGCCGCCTGCGCCGGGTGTTTCGCGCTCGATCACCGTCACATTAACGCCACGCTTGGCAAGTGCTGCCGCCACGCTGCACCCAGCGATCCCTGCTCCGATAACCGCTACTTTCTGCGTGGGAAGAGGCGCTGGCGGCGTAAACCAGGGCGCTGCCTCACGGCGCTTATCGGTAGGCGGTGTGTCAATCATGCCTGCCAGTATTTCGCGCTTACGCCCGCAGCCCGGGACTTTTTTCCAGCTAAAGCCTGCCGCTTTCAAGCCCCGCTTAACAATGCCCGCACAGGTGAACGTGGCAAAGGTGGACCCCGGCCGAGAGCGCGCCGCCATGGCTTCAAACAGCTCGGGCTGCCACATTTGTGGATTTTTAGAAGGCGCAAAGCCGTCCAGAAACCAGGCATCGACCTGACCATCTAACAGCGCCAGCCGCTCGGTGGTATCGCCATAATGCAGATCCAGCGTCACGCGGTCGCTCAGGTGCAGGCGGTGTACGCCGCTAACGGGTGAGGGCCACTGCTCGCAAAGCCGCTGTGAATAACCGGCAAGCGACGGCCAGGCGCGTAGGGCGCGCTCAAGCGACACCTGATCCAGGGGATATTTTTCTGTGGATAAAAAATGCAGCCGCGCCCCAGCGGCCGCGTGCTGCTCAAAGCAGGCCCAGGCACACAGCATATTAAGGCCCGTGCCAAAGCCGGTTTCCCCGATCACAAAGGCGCGCGTGTTTTCCCAAGCGGCAAATCGCTCAGGCAAGCGGTTGGTATTTAAAAAAACGTGCTCGGTTTCTTCAAGACCGCCCTCACGGGAAAAGTACACGTCATCAAAATCATCCGAGTGCGGTGAAGTGTCACTCCAGGTGAGTAATGGCGCGCTTAACGCCGCTAAAGGGGGTAGATCAGTAAGGCGTTGAGGCACGCGGATATCCGTAATGACTGAAGTGGTTAAAAAATAATCAATTTGTTAATCAGGGCGCTATCTCTGGCTTAGCGAAAAGCGTCCGCCGGGTTTGCACAGAGTTTTCCACAGGCTCTGTGAATTAGCAGGCGGACCCTCCACACTCGCCCTAATCGGTCAAGGCAAAACTTTCTTGAACGGCTTAACAATTACCTTGGCATAGACACCCGCAATGATGTATGGATCGGCGTCAGCCCAGCCCTGAGCGGCTTCCAAACTGTCGAATTCAGCCACCACAAGGCTGCCGCTAAAACCCGCGTCGCCGGGGTTTTCAGTATCCGCAGCGGGGTGCGGGCCCGCGAGCACCAAGCGGCCTTCATCGCGTAGCGTTTCCAAGCGTGCCAAATGGTCCGGGCGGGCCGCCAGGCGGCGTTCAAGGCTATTCGATACGTCTTCACTAATAATGGCGTAGAGCATGGGGATAACTCCTTAAAAGCATGTAGTAAAGCGCCCTATGCAGCATTGACCGCATCCACATAAGCGCGCACCATGGCGAGCGTTTGTAAATCGTCCCACGCGCAGCGCTGTGAACACCAGGTCTTTTGAACACGGCACATTATGACTGTTCGTGGTAGACATCCCTATTCTGACAAACTCGCCACATGACGTCATGCCCATGCCTTTACTTCCTGCAACGTTACTTCCTGCGGTGTTTGATGCCGATCAGCGCTACACGGCTGACCTGCATATGCACTCAACGGCGTCGGATGGCGCGTTAACCCCCACTGAGTTGGTATCGCTGTGCGCAGCGCGAGGCCTTACCCACATGGCGCTGACAGACCATGACACCATGGACGGCATCGACGAGGCCGGAAAGGCGGCGGTACAAGCCGGGCTATGCCTGGTGCCTGGCTGCGAGTTATCCACTCGCTGGCAAGGCATTAACATCCACGTCGTGGCGCTGATGCCCGGTGGTCTGCAAGGTCCGCTGGTTGAAGGGCTTGAACAGCAGCGGTTGGCGCGTATTCAGCGCGCAGAAGTGATCGCCGAGCGGTTAGAGAAAGTGGGCCTTAAAAATGCCTTGGAAAAAGCCCGTGAGCAGGCAGGCAGTGACCGCCCGCTAGGCCGACCTGATTTTGCCCGCGCGTTAGTGGCCGAGGGGGTTGTGGCCGATTGGGCCACTGCGTTTAAACGCTACCTGGGCAGCGGTAAAAAAGGCGATGTTAAAGCTCACTGGCCAGAAATCAGCGAAGTCGTCGAGTGGGTGGTGGCCTCTGGTGGCGTTGCGGTGATTGCGCATCCTTTACGCTACGGCTTAACCCGGCGTAAGCGAGGGCAGTTAATGGATACCTTTCAGGCCGCAGGCGGCGACGCGGTTGAATTGGTCAGCGGCCAGCAGAATCCGGATGTCACAAGGGACCTTGCCCGTCAAATGGTCGAGCGTGGGCTTTACGCCTCGTTAGGCAGCGACTTCCACTTTCCCGGCAGCCACGCCGCCCCTGGCAGCATGAGCATGGTACCGCGCACGGCCGCGCCGCCCATTTGGCAGCACCCTCGCTTAGCACATTTACGCAATGCCCCCGCTGGTCCATTAGCCGCTGCGTCAGCTATGGTATGAGTAAGCGTTTGATAAAAGCGAATACCCTAATGGACTGAAACGCGCCCACGGGCAGGAGCAGACAATGAGCCAATATTTCCAGATTCATCCAGAAAACCCACAAAAGCGCCTGATTGATCAAGCGATCGAGATTATTCGCAAAGGCGGTGTGGTGGCTTATCCCACTGACTCAGGTTACGCGTTAGGCTGTCATCTGGGCGAAAAGAAGGCCATTGAAAAGATCAAGTGGTTGCGCTCGCTGGATGACAAGCACAACTTTACGCTGATGTGCTCGGACCTTTCGGAAATTGGCACCTACGCCAAGGTAGATAATGCGGTATTTCGGCTGCTGAAAGCGCATACACCAGGACCGTACACCTACATTCTGGATGCCACAACAGAAGTCCCGCGCCTGCTGCTGCATCCTAAACGGCGTTCCATTGGCGTACGCGTACCTGATCACCGGATTGCTCATGCTCTACTGCAAGCGCTTGGCGAACCGCTAATGAGCGTTACGCTGATTCCGGTGGGGGAAGACCTTCCCATGAGCGACCCAGAGGAAATTCGTGACCGCTTTGAAGCGCATTTGGACCTGATTATTGACGGTGGCGCCTGCCACCTGGACCCCACCAGCGTCATCGACCTGCGAGAGCTACCGCCCAAAATTGTCCGTGCCGGACGCGGTGACACGGCTCCCTTCGAAAGTTAAGCCCTTCGAAAGCCAACCCTTTCTCCGCGTTGTGCCAGCCCCAAACCGGGGAGGGCACAACGCGGGCTTAATAAGCAGCTAGCAGATTTTAAGGCTCTAGCGGTAGCGTTTCCTTTTTGGGGGCTTCCGTCATTTCATCCAGCCAGGTGCCGCAACGAAGGCAGTAGAGTGCGTCTTTTTCGTGACGGTCGTGGCCGCATCCTGGGCACGCTTCATCGGAGTAGCGGTCTTCACGGATTGAGCGGATCACCTGGGCTGAAAAAATGCCGGTAGGCACGGCGATAATCGAGTAGCCAATCAGGATGAGAAGCACAGTAATCGCTTTGCCAAGCGCTGTGCCCGGCACGATATCGCCATACCCCACTGTGGTAACGCTGACCACCGCCCAGTAGATCGACATGGGAATACTGGTAAAGCCGCTTTCCGGCGACTCGATGGTATACATCAGCGCGGCAAACATGGTGACAACCATAAAAATACTGCAGAAAAACAGCAGTACCTGGCGCACGCTACGCTTTAATGCTTCGATCAGCAGTCGTCCTTCGCCCACAAATTCCATCAGGCGCAGGATACGGAAAATGCGCAGCACGCGGAGTATGCGAATAATCACCAGCGCATGAAAGCCGGGCATCAGCAGTACCAGCCAGGCTGGCAGGATGGAGATTAGATCGACCACGCCATAAAAGCTTTTCAGATAGATAGTAGGACGTTCAAGGCAGTAGATGCGTACCGCAAGCTCTACGGTGAACAGAATCGTAAAGCCCCACTCCAGGTAGTAGAAAAGCCAGCCATACTCTTGGGAAAACTCCTGAACACTGCCGAGCAGAATGACGGCGACGCTGCCCAAAATCATCACAATCAGCGCAATATCGAATCCTTTGGCAGTGGGCGTGTCGGACTCGAAAATAATGTGGAACAGCTGTGTGCGAAGCCCTTCAGCGGCAGGGGTCAGGTTAAAACTCATGGCGATCCTGATGAAATGAGCAATCACTTATCACAGTGATTAGGTCTATGGGCAAACGTGCTTGAATCTATCTAAAACAACGTGAAGGTTAGCTTAGCTCGCGTTGCAGCGCTAAACGATGGGAAAGCGTCAGGAGCGTCACGCCATAGGCAATACGGGGTTGACCAGCGTCATCTAGCGCTGTGGATAGGTGAGCCGCCTGGGCCTTCATGTCCTCAGGCAGTGATGCGTGTTCGGCCAACCGGGTCAGTGCCTCATGGGTAAGGTCCAGGAACGGGCGCTGCTGGCTGTCGTGGTAGGCATCAAGGGCAAGCGTTGCCCGGTGTAGCCATTCAGCAGGTGTCGTTGCGTTAGGAAGCGGCCACTGTTGGGCGCGCAAGGCGTTACCCCGCGATGCCTTGCTGCTATCAGATGGGCGAAGCGGAACCTGTTCTGCCAGCGCAATCGCCAGCGACCAGAGCGCTTGCGGGTCACCGTTTTTAAGCTCCAGTTCTACTTCACAAATGGGTGTGCGGTAGTCACCACTTTCAACTTCGCCTTCATCCAGTACCAGCTCAATCTGGCTGCCCTGCCAGTCGAGCTGCCAGCTATATCGGGTAAAGTCGGTGCGCAGTATGGGAGCTAGATGCGTTAGTCGTTCTCTGAGCACTTTGTGGGCAGGTCCATTATTGACCGGCTCGTCGCTGAAAGGTGGCAGTGCGGCGAGACCTGTCTGGTCGAGTTCAGCGCATGCGACCGGCCACTCCCACTCCTGGCGGCTGGATAATCCGCCACCCCCCTGGCCCGCCGTTTTTACCGTTTGCAGCACGCGGCCATCAACTTGACGAAGACGCACCGCGATTCGTGCGTTGGCCATGTCATGGGTCGGTGTGTCGAAGTAGGTATTGGCTAAGGTCTGGATTAACGGTGTTTTTGTGTCGAGAAAAGGGTGGTGCTTGAGCGCCTCAATACTGGCTTGGGCAAGCGCAAGCTTTATCTCTACTTCGATTGGTGTTGCATTTTTCATGACAATAGCCACTCTTAAACGTGAAGTACTGGTTAAATTTTTGCTACCAATATGAAGTTTTCATGACGGCGGCGAGCGCACTCTTTATACTGGCGTCGCCATTTCCAGGCTCCCCCGAAAACAGGCTAAAAGGCTCTATGGTTACCTCCAACCCTTTTTCCGCGATGTTTGGCCGCTCGCCATTCCAGCCGCTGCTGGCCCACATCGTCAAGGCCAATGAATGCGCCGACCAACTGTTACCGTTTTTTGAAGCATCGCTTGCTGGCGATTGGGATACCGCCACTGAGCTGCGTGAAAACGTAACCCGTTTAGAACACGAAGCGGATGTGCTGAAAACGGATCTACGGCTCAACCTGCCCAGCACCATGTTTCTGCCGGTTTCACGGTCTGATCTACTGGATTTGATTAGCGTCCAGGACAAAATCGCCAACAAGGTGCGCGACATTACCGGCATTATGCTAGGCCGTAAAATGCGCGTGCCTGATGAGCTCGCTGATCCGATGCGCGATTATATGGCGACTAGCGTGGCATGTGTGGCCCAAGCGCGCCAGGCCCTTGAAGAGCTGATGGAGCTTTTAGAGTCAGGCTTTGGGCGTAACGTCGCGGATGTTATGAGCAACATGATCCGTGAGCTGCATAACCTTGAACACCAGGCAGACAGTCAGCAGGTGGCCATTCGTCGCCAGCTGTTTCAGCTTGAAAGCCAACTACCGCCCGTCGATGTGATCTTTCTTTACAAGATTATCGAATGGGTGGGTGAAGTGTCTGACCGTGCTGAGCGCGTAGGCAGTCGCTTGCAGATTTTGACCGCACGCTAAGGGAAACCAATGCAAATTATTGCCCAGTACGGCGAGATATTTATTATTCTGGCCTGTTTATTTGGCTTTTTCATGGCGTGGGGCGTCGGCGCAAACGATGTTGCCAACGCCATGGGAACGTCGGTGGGGTCGAAAGCGATCACCATCAAGCAAGCCATCATCATTGCTGTTATTTTCGAATTTTTAGGTGCCTGGCTTGCCGGTGGTGAGGTTACCGCCACCATTCGTGGCGGCATCATCGATCCCAACCTGCTTGAAGCCAACCCACAGTTTTTGGTTTACGGCATGTTGTCGGCGCTGTTGGCGGCAGGCATTTGGCTGATGGTCGCTTCTGCCCGTGGCTGGCCGGTGTCGACCACACACTCCATTGTTGGTGCCATCGTCGGTTTCGCGGCGGTAGGTCTAGGCGTTGATGCGGTGGCCTGGGACAAGGTCGGCCAGATTGCCTCTAGTTGGGCTATTTCTCCGCTGATTGCCGGTACCATCGGCTATATGCTGTTTAAGTCGGTACACCACTTGATTTTCGAGAGTTCAGATCCGTTAGCGGCGGCCAAGCGCTATGTGCCGGGCTATATATTTTTGGTCGGCTTTATTGTTGCCATGGTGACGCTGACCAAAGGCCTTTCCCATGTTGGTCTGCATCTTAGCTTCAGCGAAAGCCTGATGCTTTCGATTCTGATTGGTGTGCTGATCATGGGCCTTGGCATAGTGATGCAGCGGCGTATCAAGTACACCAAGAACGCCAATGACCACTTTGGCTATGCCAATGTTGAGCGTGTTTTCGGCGTGCTGATGATCTTTACCGCGTGTGCCATGGCCTTTGCTCACGGTTCCAACGATGTCGCCAATGCGGTGGGGCCGCTGGCCGCCGTCATAAGTGTCGTGCGCAGCGAAGGTATGATTGATAGCGCGGCGTTGGTGCCCTGGTGGGTGCTGATATTGGGCGGCGCGGGTATCGTCGTTGGCCTGGTGACGTATGGGCGTCGGGTAATTGCGACCGTGGGCACCGGGATCACCGAACTCACCCCTAGCCGTGGCTTTGCCGCAACGCTTGCCGCGGCGAGTACCGTCGTCGTTGCCTCGGGCACGGGCCTGCCAATTTCAACGACCCATACGCTGGTCGGCGCGGTGTTGGGTGTCGGGCTGGCGCGCGGTATGGCGGCACTTAACCTGCGCGTTATTGGCACCATTGTTGTCTCGTGGTTGATTACCCTGCCCGCCGGTGCAGGCTTAGCGATTGTGTTCTTCTTTATGTTTAAAGGCATGTTCGGCTAACGGTGTAACAGGCGGCGCCACCCGGCGCACGCCCGCACGAAAAGCCTCAAGATCAGCGGCACCTTCATGCAGATTTGCGCTAGCCGATTTGCAATAGAAGGTGCCGCTGTTTTTTGCGCTCTGGTAAAGTAGCGCGAGTAGTGTTGTAAACGTCGTTTTTTCTTTCATCTGCTGCCGGAGAGCGGCCCTTGGATAAGCATTTCCCCTTTGTTGATTGGTTTCGTAACGCATCCCCCTACATTAATGCGCACCGGGGGCGAACCTTCGTCATCTTGATTGAAGGCGAAGCCATGGCGTCTGGCCGTGGGGAGCAATTGATTCAGGATTTAGCCCTGCTGCATACCTTGGGCGTGCGCTTGGTGGTGGTATTTGGCACCCGCCCGCAAGTGCAGGAAGCGCTTGGCCAGGCCGGTGTTGAACCCATGCGCATTAACGGACGCTGGGTGGCCGACCGCGCCGTAATGACCCATGTAGAGCAGGTCGCTGCCCACCAGCGGCTTTGGCTTGAAGCACGGTTATCGCTTGGCCTGCCCAGCACGCCGCTTCACGGTGTAGAGCTTAGCGTGATTTCGGGGAACCTGGTCACCGCCAAGCCCTTGGGCGTTCGGGAGGGGGTGGACTTTGATCATAGCGGCGAAGTACGCCGCGTTCGGGCTGGCGCCATTGAAGGGCTGCTCGATAAGGGCTCGCTGGTACTCCTGCCGCCACTGGGTTTCTCAAGCACCGGCGAAGTGTTCGACCTGGACGCCGCAGAAGTGGCCCAGCACGCCGCCGTAGCGCTCAAGGCCGACAAATTGATCCTGCTGGGCGAATCAGAAGGCTTACAGGACGAGGGGGGCGCCTTGCTGCGCCAGCTAACCCCTGCCGATGCTGAACCTCGGCTTGAGAGCGCGCCGCCCGGCAGCGAGCTTGCCCGCCACCTTCAAGCTGCGTGCAACGCTGCACGAGAGGGGGTGGCCCGCACCCACCTGTTGTCGTGGCGCAATCACGATGCGCTGCTGGGTGAGCTTTTTACCCGCGACGGCGTGGGCACCATGATTACCCAGCACCGCTACGAGCAGCTACGCCCGGCTAAGCTCAACGATATTGCAGGGCTTCTGGAGCTGCTTGAACCACTGGAGCGCCGCGGCATGCTAGTGGCGCGCTCGCGTGAGCGTTTGGAGCATGAAATTGATGACTATATGGTTATCGAGCGCGATGGCATGGTGATTGGCTGCGCCGCGCTGCACGTATTCCCTAACACCACGGTTGCCGAGTTGGCCTGCGTGGCTGTGCACGGTAACTACCGTGGGGGCGAACGCGGTGAGCGTTTAATGGAAGCGCTGGAACGCCGCGCACGCCAACGCGGTGTTAGCGAAATATTTGTATTAACCACCCACACGGCCCACTGGTTTGTGGAGCACGGCTTTCAGGCCGCCAGCCTTGAAGAGTTACCCCCTTTAAAGCGCGAAGCCTATAACCACGCACGTAAATCGAAGGTGTTACTGAAAGCGCTGAAAGCTTAGCGAGGTCAGGTCAATAACGTAGCGTGTGGTAAGCGCAGCGCACCCGCGGGAGCGGCGCGTAGCGGTGCCGGGGTTGAAGCTTGATGGTGCACTTGGGCGGCAAAGCCGCCCAGCTCTCTTGCATCTTTTGGCCTTTAACATCTTTTGGTTTTTAACACCTTTTAGTTTTTAACACCTGTGCCGGGCTTACGTATTTAAAATAACCCCACCGTTAAGGTGTAGGGTCTGCCCCGTCATGTACGAAGACTCTTCGCTTGCCAGGTACACATAGGCAGGCCCCATTTCGCTCGGTTGCCCGGCGCGATTCATGGGGACTTGCCCGCCAAACTCGGCGACTTTCTCATCGTCAAAGCTTGCGGGGATCAGCGGTGTCCATACCGGGCCTGGAGCAACAGCGTTCACCCGAATTCCGCGACCGACCAGCGACATGGCAAGCGAGCGCATTAAACCCTGGATGGCCCCTTTAGTGGCGCTGTAATCGATCAGCGTGTTGTTGCCTTTAAAGGCATTAATGGAGGAGGTAGCAATAATGGTATCGCCTTCCTCCAGATGAGGTAATGCTGCTTTGGAAAGGTAGAAATGGCTAAACAGATTGGTCTGAAAGGTGCGTGTTATCTGCTCGTCGGGGATCTCGGTCAGATCGCTCCAGTCGTACTGTTCGGCCGCATTGTTGACCAGAATATTAAGCTTGCCGAAGTGGTCCAGCGTTTTTTTAACGATGTCACGACAAAAGGCGGGGTCAGCTACATCGCCCTGTAATACCAGGCAACGGCGACCTTCCGCTTCCACCAGGGCTTGCGTATCTTCGGCATCTTTAGGCTCTTTAAGGTGAACAATCACGCTATCGGCGCCTTCACGGGCGTAATGTACCGCTACCGCGCGCCCAATACCGCTATCACCGCCGGTAATAATCGCTACCTTATCAACAAGCTTATCGGTGCCTTTATAGCTATCACGAATAAATTCAGGTTCCGGACGCATTTCGTGCTCATCACCGGGCTGTTTGTTCTGGTGTTGAGGCGGCTGTTTCTGATCGCTCATGTGCAGTGACTCCTTGTTGGGACGTTAATCCTTCCTCTACGAAAAGCCGTGGCCTAATCGTATTTCTGCGTTACTTACACTAGCGCAAGGTTTTATCAAGAGCCAATTCAAGTGCGTTTGATTTATAAAAGATTGAATTATTGTAAAGTTTGGGGTTGATGGGTGAAGGGTTTTTATAGGCTTTAGCTGGTATAGGTGCGTTGTTTGTCCTTTTGATCTTTTTTATCAACCATGTAATGCGTTTATTGAAGTTTAAGATTGATTTAAGTAGGTCTTTAAAGGGTGAGGTAGGTATTTTAGGCCCTGATGAACAAAGATAATCAGCTTGAGGGGATGCCGCTATTCATGCCTGCTGGATGTGAGGGAAAGGCAGCAGTGGTGGGAGGTCGAGGCGGGTTTGTTGATGTTTGTTAAAGGCTGGTTTTTGCTTTTAATTAAATGTTTTTTGATATTGGTTAAATAGCGGTGCCGTAAGGGTGTGCCCAAGGTTATAAATTGACAGGGAGTGTTGGGTAACTATAGTGAAAAAGCCGATTTATATTAAACAACTATTTGGGTGGTGAGCTCGTTATCTAGTGCGTGTGTTTAATTGATTAGCGGTTCAGTTCGTTTTGTTTCAAGCCACTGTTTGTTAACTGCTTGTTAATAAGTGTTTGTTAGTGCGTGCTGGTTAACAAGTACGTTAACGCGTGAAACGACAAGGAGGAAGTAACAAATGAATGATTATGGAAAACAGGCTGACCCAGGTTCTTCAAATACCGACTCGCTCAAACAGCAAGGGCGCGACGCGGCACATGACGTAGGTGAAGCGGCTCAGCATCAGGCTGAAAGCTTTTACAATCAGCAGCGTGATACCGCCACCGAGCAATCGCAAAAATTTACCAGCGCTTTTCGTAAGATGGCTGATGAGTTTGATCATCAAGATCAGCCGTACTTCTCACAGCAGGCGAGAAAGTTTGCCGATACAGCTGATCGTTTTTCAGACAAGCTACGCAACAAGGACTTAAACAGCATCTGCCAGGAAGCGAAAAGCTTCAGCGAACGTGAGCCTGCCTTGTTCTTTGGCGGGGCAATTGCGGCTGGTTTTTTGGTGACACGCTTCTTGCGTAGCTCAGGCAAGCATTCGCACTCATCTGGCGGTTCAAACCGTTATTCAAACGGCCCAGGTAGTTATGCTCATCCGTCATCGGGTGCTTATTCAAGCCATGAGTCTCCTACGCCTGAGAACCCGGAAGGTGGCGTGATGGGTGGGGCATCTTCGCGTGCCTCGGACCCCACACAGCAACGCTCAGCGCCTACGGCAACGCCCGGCGGCACGGCTGATACCACTACTGCTACGCCAGGTTCAACCAATAAGCCCGGTGACTCCGGTCGGCTGTAGCTGGCCTGTGTAGCCGCCAGCTGTGGATCAACCTGTCGCCAGGTTTAAAAGATTGAGTTGAAGGCCCTTAATCAAGGGCAAGAGAGGTTATGAATGGATTCAGATCACAATACGCCCCCACAAGGCTCGTCGGTCGGCTCGCTTTTATCGACGGTGATGCAGGAAATAACGTCGTTAGTGCGCAACGAAACCGAACTTGCCAAGGCAGAGGTGTCGGAAAAAACGCATCAGGTCATGATCACCTTGGCGGCCATTGCGGTCGCAGGCGCGGTGCTTTTAGGCGGCTTTCTCACGCTGCTTGCCTCCCTTGTCTTTATGCTCAATGAGGTGCTTCCTCCTGATATGACGCCTTGGCTCTCTGCCATTATCGTTGGTGTGGTGGTATCGGTAATTGGCATCGTGATGCTTAAAAGTGGGCTTGCCAAACTTCAGGCGCGCAACCTGGTGCCTGACCGCACGTTGCATAGCCTACAGGCCGACAGGGAGCTCGCCAGAGAGCATAGGCATAACGTCAAGGAGGATTTGAAATGAGCGATCACAGCCATAACGACAGCCACAGCGATATCCATCATCAGCGCGACCATCATGACCATCGCGACCACGACCATCGCAGCACCGAAGAGATCGAAAAGGACATTCATCGCTCGCGTGAACGCCTTGACGCCACGCTGCATGAAATTGAAGAGCGCTTCTCTCCTCAACAGCTGTTAAACAGCTCTTATGACTATATTCGTCATGGCGGTGCTAACGAGTTTGCATCTAACCTGGGTGCAGCAATCAAGCAGCACCCGCTGCCGTTTTTGATGACCACTGCCGGTCTTGGCTGGTTGATGCTTTCCCAGCGTCACCCGAACCATGAACGGCGCCATCAGCATGCATCTTCGCACCGCTATGCAGATGAACATGCGGTGAGCGGCTCGCCGGGAGTGCCGTTTCATGAGGGCACGCATACCGATGATGGAACGCCTATCCATAGCGGTACGCCAGGCTACGTTGCCGGTAATCCAGCACAGCATGGCAGTAGCAAAGGCCGTATGAGCAGCATGAAAGAGGGCGCGAAAGACAAGGCTCATCATATTAGCCAAAAGGCCAGAGATACCGCTCACCATCTTGGCGACAAAGCACATCATCTTGGCGAAAAGGCACAGCACATGGGAGGCAGTATGCGAGACACCACATCCCACCTTCAGCACGGCACGCGGGATCACCTGCACAACATGTCGGATCGCGCTCGCCACGCGGGCAGTCAATCCTCTGAGTTTATTCAGGAGCACCCGCTGGTGGTCGGTGCGCTAGGGTTTGCGCTAGGTGCTGCGTTAGCGGGGCTGTTCCCCACGACGCGTAAGGAGGATGAATACATGGGCGAATACCGCGACCGCGCCTTGCACAAGGCATCCGAAGCGGGCCACGAGCAGGTGGATAAAGCCCAGCAAAAGATTCATGAGAAAGCCGAGCACATGAAAGAAGACGCGCATTCTGACCACACGCATTCGACGTCCGGCCAGTCTTCAGCGTCTTATGCAACGCCGGGCACGTCATCAAGCAGCAGCCCCACAGGCCATGGTTCGGCTTCAAGCATTAGCGCAAGCACCACGGGCGCCACGCCGAATACGGCCAAGGGCGTCACCGAACCCGGCCTTGCAGGCTCCAGTACGCCCTCCGGTAATACGCAAGGCAACGACACCTTGACGCCGCCCAGGCGTTAATCAGGCAATCAGACGCTCTTATCTTGTCGCGCAGTGCCCGGCCTTGGCTGGGCACTTTTTTATGGGCAGCATTAATGCTTTTTGCGCCCGAAGCCAGCCAAAGCGGTAGCGTTCACTCTCGCCGGGGGAGCGCATTCGAGTAGGTATTAAGATGCGCAAGGTGGTCATCGGCGTCCTGCAGTGCTTCTAGCGTGGCAGGGCGGTCACGCTCGGCCAGCAGTGTGCAGAGCACTTCCGAAACGGCTAGCGCAGGGGCCAGAGTATGAAAGAAGCTGTAGCTCTCGGTGGCGCAGTAAACCGTATGCTCGGAAATACTCACCAGCGGTGATACCTCGCTATCGGTGATCGAGAGAACCGCTAGGCCTTTATCTTTTGCTAGCTGCGCAAGCGTTAGCGTATCGCGCGCGTAGGGGGTGATGGATATGGCCAGCAGCACCTCATCGGGTTTTGCACGAATCAGAGCATCGCCCCCTGTGCCAGCAGGTCCATCAAGATGAACCGAGCGCTCGCCCAACAGCGACATAACGTAATGAAAATGCCAGGCCACCGCATGGCTTGAACGTAACCCCAGCACATAGATTTTTTTGGCTGCCGCGAGCCTTTCGGCCATGGCGGTCAAGCGCTGCAGCGGCTCAGGCTCGCAAAGCGCGGCTATCTGGGCGCTTAACCCGTGCAGCATGTGATGCTCGATATCACTGCCTGGCGCGCTTGCCGCCTGACCATCACGTTGGCGCACCTTGGCCGCAAAGCCATCGTTTCGCTGACGCACCGTTTGTGCATAGTGAGCGCGAATTTCGTTATAGCCCTGAAAGCCCAACACCTTGGCAAGCCGCGTCATGGTCGCCGGTTGAACTGCTGCCAAGCGCGCCAGTTCGCGCATGGACACCAAGGCCACTTCTTCCGGATGCTCAAGTAGGTAGCGCGCGGCCTGTTGCAGCTGTGCTGACATACCATCGAACTGCGCAATGATCTGCTCTCTTAACGGATCGCTTTGGGATACAGGGCTTTTTGACGCAGAGCTTTTTGATGTAGGGCTTGTTGATGACATAGCAGAGTTGCCTCTTGAATACGCCCAAGGGCTTTAGATGATTGCGCACAAGGGTAAGGGCGCTTTTCGATAAAATAATGATCCAAATGTTTTAGTTTTTCAATTAAAGATTGGTGTGTTGCATTGACGCCCTCGATCGTGTCACTCTTATCCTAAACAGGGTGGTTGATGGTCATCTGAAGAGGAAAGGGCTATGACGCGTATTCTTCACCGCAGTATTGGTCAGGCGTTACCGCATGCGGCGTCAGCACAGGGCGTTTATATCACTGATACCGAAGGCTGCCGCTACCTGGATGGTTCGGGTGGGGCGGCGGTGACGAGTGTGGGGCACGGCCATCCGGAAGTGCTGGCGGCCATGCGCGCCCAGATTGATAGCCTCTGCTACGCCCATACCGGCTTTTTCACCACGGATGCTGCCGAGGAACTGGCTGAGCAGTTGGTGAACCTGGCGCCAGACGGGCTGGATTACGTTTATCTGGTATCCGGTGGTTCAGAGGCGGTAGAGGCCGCGTTAAAAATGGCTCGCCAGTATTTTGTCGAAACCGGCAGGCCAGAGAGGCGGCATATTATTGCCCGGCGCCAGAGCTATCATGGCAATACCCTGGGCGCGCTTGCCACCGGCGGCAACGCCATGCGTAGGCAGCAGTTCCAGCCGCTTCTGCCTCAAACGCACCACGTTTCGCCCTGCTACGCCTACCGTGACAAGGCAAACGACGAATCTTTTGAGGCGTACGCCGCCAGGCTTGCCGATGAGCTTGAGGCCAAGATTCTTGAGCTGGGCCCTGAAAGCGTCATGGCGTTTGTGGCCGAACCAGTGGTGGGGGCGACCCTTGGCGCGGTGGCCGCTGAGGCCGATTACTTCAAGCGAGTGCGTAAAATCTGCGATCAACATGGCGTGCTGCTGATTCTCGATGAAGTCATGTGCGGCATGGGGCGCACGGGCACCCTGTTTGCCTGCGAGCAGGACGGCATCACGCCCGATATTCTCACCGTGGCCAAAGGCTTGGGCGGCGGCTACCAGCCGATTGGGGCCGTGCTATTGTCCTCCGCTATTTATGATAGCTTCGCCAACGGCTCCGGCCTTTTTCAGCATGGGCATACGTACCTTGGGCACCCGGTCGCGGTGGCTGCGGCGAACAAGGTTGTCGAGATCATCGCGCGGCCTGAAACGCTAGCGAATGTAAACGCCATGGGCGCACGTTTGCAAAGCGGCCTTGAAGCGGCGCTGGGCGCGTCACCTTATGTGGGCGATATTCGAGGCAGGGGGTTGTTTCGTGGCATCGAGCTGGTGGCCGATCAAGAGCTAAAGACGCCGTTTGATCCCGCTCGAAAGATCCACGCCAGGATCAAGCGCCAGGCCATGGCACGAGGCCTGATCAGCTATCCGATGGGCGGTACGATTGATGGCGTGTATGGCGATCACGTGCTGCTCGCGCCGCCGTATACGATTAATGCAGACGAGATTGATCTCCTCATTGAACGGATTGCTCAGGCGATTGACGCCGCAATAGCCGAATAACCTGGCGCGATAGCCAAATAATACAAGAGGAAATGCACCATGAAGCAGTCTCCCTGCCCGCCGATGAGCGACGCCGATTGGCCAGAAGCGTTTGCAGAGTTACGTGAAGGTTTTGCAGGCGCGATGAACGTCTACCGCACCATGGCACATCATCCGGCTCTGCTAAACGCCTGGGCGCCGTTGCGGCAGCACGTAGTGAAGGACAATGCCTTGGGCCCCGAGTTAACCGAGGTGGTGATTCTACGTGCCGGTTTTCGCCTGGGGTCGGCCTATGAGTGGGCCCACCATGTCAGCCGTGCGCTGGCGCTAGGGTTTTCTGATGCGAGAATAAACGCTATTCGTGGCGTACCTGAATCAATTAACGGCGTTGATGGCCTGATTGTTAACGCGGTAGATGCGCTACTCGACAAGCGGATGCTGGCAAGCGATCAGGAAGAAGCATTGGCCGAGGCGATTGGGCGTGAAGCCGTGATCGACCTGATGGCCATGGTCGGCTTCTATTCGGTGCTGGGGTATTTGCTCAAAACTTACGACACGCCGATTGATGAGGGTATTCAAGAAGAAGCGCGGTTGAACCCAGCGCTGTTTTCGCTAACACCGCCGCCTGTATAGCAAGCTAAGGTCTCGGGCAGCCCTACGCGGGGGCGCTGTGAACCCTTCCCTGGGCGCTACTTTCGCCATCTGACCGCCATGGATGGTGGGAATGCCGGAAACGCCGGGAGCTGTTTTCCGGCCTTGGCGAAAGACCCCCGCTACGGGCTGCCCGAGACCACGCAGTTACTCACGTAGGTATCTTCAATACATCCCTACTTAAACCGCCGCTTTACCTCGACACTCAGCCTGCCTTCACCCAAACGCAGCGAGAGTTTCTGGCCGGGTTTAGTCTCCTCGGCGCGGCGCACGACTTGGCCCTTGTCATCCTGGGCAATCGCATAGCCCCGGCCCAGTACAGCCAGCGGGCTAATCGCATTAAGCTCCCGTGCGGCGCTGGTTAAACGCGCCTGCTGACGTTGAAGCTGGCGCTGCATGGCGTTTTCCATACGGCGGTGCAATTGGCCCACCCGTTCGCTTTCTGCACGATGCAAACGCGCCATGCCCTGGCTCGCCAAGCGCTTGCCCAGCTGCGTTACGCTTGCCTGCTGCTGAGTAAGCGTTTGCTGCATAGCGCGATTTAAACGCTGGGCAAGGGTCGCCACGTGCTGGCGCTGGCGGTTTAGCTGCTCGCCGGGATGGCGAAGCCGTGCGCGCAGGCTATCCAGCTGCTGGCTATCGCGCTCCAACCGGCGCTGCATGGCGCGGTGAAGGCGGTGTTGCTGATCAACTAACTGGCGCTTCAAGGCGTGTTGGTCCGGCACCAGGCGCTCGGCGGCAGCGGAAGGGGTCGGGGCGCGAACATCGGCGGCAAAATCGGCAAGCGTGACATCCACTTCATGGCCCACCGCCGACATCACCGGCAGGCGTGAATGAAAAATCGCCCGTGCCAGGTGCTCGTTATTAAACGCCCACAAATCTTCCAGGCTGCCGCCGCCCCGGGTGATTAACACCACATCGCGCTCAGGGTCTAACCGTGCCTGGCGGTTGAGTAGCCCAAGCGCTGCGATCATTGCGGGTGCCGCTTCCACACCCTGCACCGGTACCGGGATTAGCGTCACATCTGCCAGGGGCCAACGCGCCGCTAAAACGGCCAGCACATCACGAATAGCCGCGCCGGTGGCCGAGCTTAAAATCAAAATCTTGCGCGGCGGAAAGGGTAGGGGACGCGTATTGGCAAACACGCCCTCGGCATCCAGCTGGGCTTTGAGGCGCTCAAAGGCGGCCAGCAGCTCGCCAAGCCCCGCCGCCTGTACGGCTTCGGCAATCAGTTGGTAGTCACCACGCGGCTCAAACAGCGACACCCGCCCGCGCAGTTTTACCTGGTCACCATCGCGCATCGGCGCCGATACAAAACGCGCCCGCTGACGAAACAGCGCGCAGCGCACCTGGGCGCGGTCATCTTTAAGCGTGAAGTAGATATGCCCGGACGCCGGGCGCGAAACGTTAGAAAGCTCGCCTTCCACCCACACCTCGCCCACATCGCGTTCAAGCGCCTGACGGGCCTGCTTGTTGAGCTCGCTGACCGAAAGGGCGTGGGAGGCGTCTGGCATGGCAATCACCTTGGTTTACAAGAAATAAAAACGGTTAGTTTAGCCTACCACCAACGCAGAGTAGATAATTGGTCGCATGCTCACATTGCTGGGGAACCCCTCAAAACGCTATAATGGGGGATTAACTTTTCACGCCCCTTCTTCCCACATCAAATTGGGTGTTGCCGCTATGCTACGTATGGCCCAAGAAGCGCTTACGTTCGATGACGTACTTCTCGTTCCTGGCTTCTCCGATATCCTCCCCAAGGATGTCAGTCTCAAAACTCGCCTGACCCGTAATCTCTCGCTTAATATCCCGCTCGTTTCTGCTGCGATGGACACCGTGACCGAAGCGCGTCTGGCGATTGCGATGGCTCAGGAAGGCGGCATCGGCATCATTCACAAGAACATGACCATGGCCCAGCAGGCCACGGAAGTGCGCAAGGTCAAAAAGCACGAAAGTGTCATTGTTAAAGACCCGGTTACCGTTAGCCCCAAAGCCAAGCTTGAAGACCTTCTCGCCATGGCGAAAGAGAACGGCTTCTCCGGCTTCCCGGTGGTGGAAGGCGAAACGTTGGTGGGTATCGTGACCGAGCGTGACATGCGCTTCCAGCCGAATGTAGGCGACAGCGTGGCCGATATCATGACCCCGCGTGATCGGCTGGTTACCGTTAAGGAAGGCACTGACCTTGAAGCCAGCAAAGCCAAGATGCGCGAACACCGCATTGAGAAAATGCTGATTGTCGATGACGCCTTCCACCTGCGTGGCCTGGTCACCTTCCAGGATATCGAAAAAGCCCGCACCTACCCGATGGCCGCTAAAGACAGCGATGGCCGCCTGTTAGTAGGAGCCGCCGTAGGCACCGGCCCAGAAACCCCGGACCGTGTTATCGCACTGGCGGAAGCAGGCGTTGACGTGATCATTGTCGATACCGCTCACGGCCATTCCCAAGGCGTTATTGACCGCGTTAGCTGGATCAAAGAGCACTACCCGGACATTCAGGTCATCGGCGGCAACATTGCCACCGGCGCCGCTGCCAAAGCATTGGCCGAAGCGGGTGCCGACGGCGTGAAAGTGGGCATCGGCCCAGGTTCCATCTGCACCACGCGCATTGTGGCTGGTGTAGGCGTGCCGCAAATCACCGCCGTTTCCAATGTGGCCGCCGCGCTTAAAGAGTATGACATTCCGTTGATTGCCGATGGTGGCGTACGCTTCTCTGGCGACTTGGCCAAGGCAATTGCCGCTGGCGCAAGCGCGGTGATGGTTGGTGGCCTGCTGGCCGGTACCGAAGAAGCACCGGGCGAAGTCGAGCTGTTCCAGGGCCGTACTTATAAAGCCTACCGTGGCATGGGCTCCATGGGCGCCATGGCGCAGAACCAGGGCAGCGCCGACCGCTACTTCCAGGATAAGGACGCCGGTGCCGAGAAGTTGGTACCTGAAGGCATCGAAGGCCGCGTACCGTATAAAGGCATGATGAGCGCCATCGTTCACCAGATGATGGGCGGGCTGCGCGCCTCCATGGGCTACACCGGCTGCCGCGATATTCAGGAAATGCGTACCAAGCCGGAATTTGTCCAGATTACCGGTGCTGGCTTTAATGAATCCCACGTTCACGACGTGCAGATCACCAAAGAAGCTCCCAACTACCGGGTGAGCTAACCAGCGCTTTAAGTAACACGGCGGCGGGCATTGCTCCGCCGCTTGCTTTTCGGCCTTACCAGCAGCACCTCCACTGCTTACTCGAGATACCGCCATGAATGATATCCACGCCCACAAAATCCTGATTCTCGACTTCGGCTCACAGTACACCCAGCTGATCGCCCGCCGGGTACGCGAAATTGGCGTATTTTCTGAGGTTCGCGCCTTCGACATCACCGAAGAAGAGATCCGCGAGTACAACCCTAACGGCATCATCCTGGCCGGCGGCCCCGAGTCCGTGACCGAGCTGGATTCCCCGCGTGCGCCGCAGTGCGTGTTCGAAATGGGCCTGCCCGTGTTTGGCGTTTGCTACGGCATGCAGACCATGGCCGAGCAGTTGGGCGGTAAGGTGGAAGGCTCCAACAAGAGCGAGTTTGGCTACGCGCAAATCCGCATCGACGCTGAAAACGCACTCTTCAAAGACATCAAAGACCACGTAGACACCGAAACCGGCAAAGCCCTGCTGGACGTATGGATGAGCCACGGCGACAAGGTCGCCCAAGCGCCTGCCGAGTTCACCATTACCGCTTCCACACCCAGCTGCCCGATTGCCGCCATGGTCTGGGAAGAGAAGCAGTTCTACGGCGTACAGTTCCACCCGGAAGTGACCCACACCCTGCAAGGCCAGCGGATTCTTGAGCACTTCGTGCTGGATATCTGTAAAGCTGAAAAACGCTGGACGCCTGCACAAATCATCGAAGACCAGGTACAGCGCGTACGCGAGCAAGTGGGCGACCGCCACGTACTGCTCGGCCTTTCCGGCGGTGTGGATTCTTCCGTAGTCGCCGCGCTGTTACACAAAGCGATTGGCGACCAGCTGACCTGCGTATTCGTGGACAACGGCCTGCTGCGTAAAGCGGAAGGCGACCAGGTCATGGAAACCTTCGCCAAGCACATGGGCGTGAAGGTTATCCGTGTAGACGCCGAAGACCTGTTCCTGGGTAAGCTGAAAGGCGAGAAAGACCCGGAAGCCAAGCGCAAAATCATCGGCAACACCTTCATCGACGTGTTCGATGAAGAAGCCAGCAAGATTGAAGGCGTCGAATTCCTGGCCCAGGGCACCATCTACCCGGACGTGATCGAATCCGCCGCCTCCAAAACCGGCAAAGCGCACGTCATAAAATCCCACCACAACGTGGGCGGCCTGCCGGAAACCATGAAGCTCAAGCTGGTTGAACCGCTGCGCGAACTGTTCAAAGACGAAGTGCGCAAGCTTGGTTTGGAACTCGGCCTGCCCTACGACATGGTCTACCGCCACCCCTTCCCGGGACCGGGCCTGGGCGTGCGTATTCTGGGTGAAGTGAAGAAAGAGTACGCCGACATCCTCCGCGAAGCCGACGCCATCTTCATCGAAGAACTGCGCGCTTCCGGCTGGTACGAGAAAACCAGCCAGGCATTCGCCGTGTTCCTGCCGGTTAAATCGGTAGGTGTAGTAGGCGACGGCCGCCGCTACGAATGGGTTATCGCCATCCGCGCGGTAGAAACCATCGACTTCATGACCGCCCGCTGGGCGCACCTGCCTTATGAACTGCTGGAGACTGTCTCCAACCGCATTATCAATGAGTTGGGTGGGGTGTCGCGGGTGACTTATGATGTTTCTAGCAAGCCGCCTGCTACTATTGAGTGGGAATGATCACACGTTAGGCACTAGCTGGTACTAACTGGCATTGAATGACACTTAAGCCCATGTTTTCATGGGCTTTTTTGTTTTTGTGTCTGGCAGTATTTGGCAACTGATAGCAGCGAGAAGCACCGCTTGAGCGTGGTATCCAAGGTGGTATTATCGAGACAAGATGCCATGAGCGATAGCCGATACCATGCTGCTTGATCCTGTATGTTCATGGTATCGATATTATTTAACTTTCTGTTTTTATTGATATTATTTCCTGATTTTTTGGGTGATCTTTCAGCATGGTATCGGAATCGAAGAAGGATAAGACTCTTGCTGACCGATACCAAGCTGCGCAACCTCAAGCCGAGGGATAAACTCTACAAGGTGAATGACCGGGATGGCCTCTATGTGGCTGTCACCCCTGCCGGTTCCATCTCATTCCGTTACAACTACTTGATCCATGGCAGGCAAGAGACAATCACCTTTGGCCGCTATGGCGTTGGTGGTATCACGCTGGCAGAAGCCCGTGAGCGACTTGGTGAAGCCAAGCGGATGGTCGCTGATGGAAAGTCGCCAGCGAAGGAGAAGGCACGAGACAAGGCGCGTGTAAAAGGGGCTGAAACCTTTGGTGCTTGGGCGGAAAAGTGGCTACGTGGCTACCAGATGGCCGACTCTACCCGTGATATGCGTCGCTCGGTCTATACACGAGAGCTGGAAGCGAAATTCGGCAATCAGAAGCTGACCGAAATCACTCACGAGGACTTGCGAGCACTGACCGACGCCATCGTTGAGCGTGGTGCGCCTGCTACGGCGGTTCATGCGCGTGAGATTGTACTCCAGGTATACCGCTGGGCGACTGAGCGAGGCCAAAAGGTTGAGAACCCGGCAGACTTGGTGAGGCCAGCAAGCATTGCCAGGTTTGAGCCTCGAGATCGAACCTTAACTCCTGAAGAAATCAGGATGATGTATCAGTACATGGGGCGTATTGGTACATCACCATCAATCCGTGCAGCGGTCAAGCTGCTGCTGTTGACGATGGTGCGCAAGAGCGAATTGACGAATGCAACCTGGAGCGAAATTAATTTCAGCGAAGCACTTTGGACTATTCCTAAGGAGCGAATGAAGCGGCGAAATCCTCACCTGGTGTTTCTATCTAGGCAGGCCAT